>DASVHT010000123.1:0-15087 GCA_036382455.1 Dermatophilaceae bacterium | reverse complement strand
CCATGATCGGCTGGGGGTTCTCACCGCTGGCAGACGAGCGGCTGGCCCTGCGTGAGGCGGCCATCGACGCAGGGGTGGACGAGCTCGACGACTGTCGTGCGATCGAGCTCGACATGTGGGGGCGGGTTCTGAGGACAGAGGTCGACCCCCAGTCCATCCGGGCCCTGCCGCCGCAAGATCTGGCCATGCTCGCTGTGTCGCTGACCGATGTCGACCTGCGAGACGCGCTGATCGCGTGGCTTTGCCCCGGGACTCTTGCCCAGGACCTCATCGACCCGATGCTGTTCAACCAGCTGGACCGGTCCCTTGCCGCGCAGCCATGGCTGGACGGGAGCACCCGGGAGATCGATCATGTCATTGCGTTGCAGCGGATCGAGGGGAGGCTGTGTGAGGTCTGTGCCGCCCTGCCGGACGTGTGGGCGGTGCCGGCGCTGACCGTGCTGGCGACTTTCACCTGGTGGCGCGGTGATGGTGCCCTGACCCGCGTCGCGCTGGATCGGGCGCTGCGTGTCGACCCGCACTATCGCCTGGCTCAGCTGCTCGAGCAGATGGTCGACCTGGCCATCCGGCCCGAAAGAGCGTCGGCGTGACTTCGCGCTGGAGGCGGACCTGGTCACGAGATGGACAAGAGGTATCGGTCGGAGCTCACATTCCGTATAGTTCAGGTCAGGTCACGAGTTCCAGCAAAAAGCCCCGGCTTGCTGGGCGGCAACCCTCCTCCGCGGTGGGGTGCCCCGGGTGATGACCCGGTCGGCTCGGACCAGAGTCGGCAAGCGCGGGCCTTGACCACGACGGTGGGGCCCAGATCTTCCGGGAGATGAGCGTGACCGTCACCTCAAACCGCCACCGAGTGCGAGCCGTGACTCCTTCAACCCACCCCCAGCCTGTGAACGAGTCGGCGCTCTGGCCCACCGGAGCCTGGCGCCCAGGTTCGCCGGAAGGCTCACGGCGCAGCGTTGACATCGGCGCGCTTCGGCTGGAGGCCGGGGGAGCGCTCCCGCAGGTGCGCGTCGCCTATGAGACGTGGGGGACCCTCAACGCTGCGCGGGACAACGCGGTCCTGGTCGAGCATGCCCTGACCGGGGACAGCCATGTTTCCGGCCCCGCCGGCCCTGGCCATCCGACACCGGGTTGGTGGCATGGGCTGATCGGTCCCGGCCGCCCGTTGGACACCGATCGCTGGTTCGTCCTTGCCAGCAATGTCCTCGGAGGCTGCCAGGGAACGACCGGGCCGTCTTCGCAAGCGCCTGACGGGCGTTCGTGGGGGAGCAGATTCCCCTTCGTGACGATTCGCGACCAGGTCGCCGCCGAAGCCGCTCTGGCGGACCGGCTCGGGATTCCTGCGTGGGCGGCGGTCCTCGGGGGCTCCATGGGTGGCATGCGCGCGCTGGAGTGGGCGGTGACCTATCCGGAACGAGTTGACAGGTGCATCGTGCTGGCCTGCTCGGCCTACGCATCTGCCGAGCAGATCGCTTGGTGCCAGCCCCAGCTGCTGGCCATCCGCCAAGATGTGAACTTCGTCGGCGGTGACTACTACGACCAGGCGCAGGGCCCCGACCTCGGGCTGGGACTGGCCCGCAGGATCGCGCACGTGACCTACCGAAGTGAGATCGAGCTCGACGCCCGCTTCGGTCGTCAGCCACAAGGTGAAGAGCAGCCTCTCGGTGGCGGTGGTCGCTACGCCGTCGAGAGCTACCTTGACCGTCACGCCGACAAGCTCGCCGTCCGGTTCGACGCCAACTCATACGTCGTACTGACCGAGTCCATGAACTCGCATGACATCGGTCGTGGACGCGGTGGCGTGGAGGCCGCGCTCGAACGCGTGACGGCCGACCTGGTCGTCGTGGGCGTCGACTCGGACCGGCTCTATCCGCTGCGGCTGTCGCACGAGATCGCGCAGGCCAGGGCAAGCGCAGATCCCACCCACATCATCAGCTCGCCCCACGGTCACGACGGTTTTCTCATTGAGATCGCGCAAGTCGGCAAGATACTTCGCGAAACGTTGTCCCGCAGCCTCGGGCGTTGACGACGACGCCGTCATTATCAGATAGCGTCGCCGTGTGCGGCAGTGTCGCCGTGGCGTGGTATCCAAGGAGGTTCCAGTGGCCGTTGTCGTGGGTTATGTGCCGACCAAGGAAGGCCGAGCCGCATTGCGCCGCGCTTCCGAAGAGTCGCTGTTGCGGCGCACCAAGCTGATCGTGATCAACTCGAGCCGTGGCGGCAAGGACTTCGACGCAACCGAGGCTCGCCGGTTCGAGACCGAGCTGCTCGCCATTGAGGCCCAGCTGGACGAGGAGGGTGTCGAGCACGAGGTTCGCCAGCTCGTCCGGGGCAAAGAACCAGCGGAGGACCTGATCGACGTGGCCCACGAGGTCAAGGCAGACTTCATCGTCATTGGTCTGCGCAGACGCACCCCCGTCGGCAAGCTGATCCTGGGGTCGAATGCCCAGCGCATCCTGCTGGACGCCTCATGCCCGGTGCTTGCCGTCAAAGCCAGCCTCGAGGACTGAGACTCCCCAAGGCGCCTGTCTCGGTCGTGCCAGCCAGCCTTGAGAGCCGAAAGAGCGCTCATCGACCCGGATTGAGTGCCCACCGGGGCGCGAGCACGTGACCAGACGTTTTATAATGGTTACCAGCACGACCAAAGGCCCCGCCGGACCGGTCACCGCGCACTCCTCCCATCCAATGAACTGGTCACCGTTGACGCGCCGGAGCCTGTCCCACGCGATTCAACAGCCTCGCGACGAAAGGTAGTCGGTGTCGACTGTGTCGAACGTTCCATCCCCTTCATCAGAAGTCCAGCCAGCCAAGGTGCCCGCAGAGCTCGCCCACCCTGCACTTCAGGAGCTCGTGCGCATCAGCGGCGCGAACGGTTCTGTGGACAGCGAGCAGTTGCGGGTTGCGCTGGTACAGGCCGAGATCAAGCCCAAGAGGATCAGTGTCGTCCTGCGTTCTCTCGACCTGCAGGGGATCCACGTGACGCCCGAGACGGCGACCGCATCCCGTGCAGTCGCCGCAGTCGCACCACGAGCCATCGTCACCAAGGCGACCGCGGTCAAGAGGACTACGGCCAAGACGACCGCGGCAAGAGCAAAGCCGGAGAAGTCCGCCGCGAAGGCCAACGCTGCCCCGGTGAAGGCTCCGATTGCCACGCGCACCAGTGTCAAGAGCGCCGCCGCCAGGACCGCGACAGTCAAGACGGTCGGCGCCAAAGCGGTTGGTGTCACCGCGGCAACCACCAAGACGGCCGGTACCAAGACGGGCGCAGCCAAGACGGGCGCGTCCAAGAGGGTCAGTGTCGCGACGGCTCCAGCCAAGACGGCGGGCGTTACCGCGGCAGCAGCCAAGACGGCAGGTGGCAAGACGGCCAGGGCCAAGACGGGCGCAGCCAAGACGGCCGCAGCCAAGACGGTCAGTGTCGCGACGGCTCCAGCCAAGACGGCGAGTGTGACCGCGGCCCCAGCCAAGAGGGGGAGTGCCAAGACGGCCAGTGCGAAGGCGGCCAGTGCGAAGGCGGCCAGTGCGAAGGCGGCCAGTGCGAAGGCGGCCACTGCGAAGGCGGCCACTGCGAAGGCGGCCACTGCGAAGGCGGCCACTGCGAAGGCGGCCACTGCGAAGGCGGCCACTGGGAAGACGGTCGGTGTCAAGAGCGCCCCGGCGGGTACGACAAAGGCTGCCGCGGCTGCAGCCGCCGGAGCCAAGGCGCCCTCGGCCGCGGCCAAGTCGGTGGCCAAGAAGCCTGGTGCCAAGAAGAACGGCGACGATGACGGCTTGCTCGTCCCCGGCGGGACAGATGGCGACATCGCGCAGACCAACGACGCCGACGGCAAGGACGAGCTGGACCACGTCAAGGTCAAGCCCGAGGAGGAGAGCGAGTCTGCGGGATTCGTCATCCGCGACGACGACGAGGACGACGCACCTGCTCAGCAGGTCGTGACCGCGGGTGCCACGGCTGACCCTGTCAAGGACTACCTCAAGCAGATTGGCAAGGTTGCGCTGCTCAACGCTGAGAAGGAGGTCGAGCTCGCCAAGCGAATCGAGGCTGGTCTGTTCGCCGAGGAGAAGCTCAACTCCGGCGACAAGATCGACATGAAGCTCAAGCGTGAGCTGTGGTGGATCTCCCAGGACGGGAAGAACGCCAAGAATCACCTGCTCGAGGCCAACCTTCGACTGGTCGTCTCGCTGGCCAAGCGCTACACGGGCCGCGGCATGCTGTTCCTGGACCTGATCCAAGAGGGCAACCTCGGTCTGATCCGTGCGGTCGAGAAGTTCGACTACACCAAGGGTTTCAAGTTCTCGACCTACGCCACGTGGTGGATCCGCCAGGCAATCACTCGCGCGATGGCCGATCAGGCTCGCACCATCCGAATCCCGGTTCACATGGTCGAGGTCATCAACAAGCTTGCACGTGTTCAACGCCAGATGCTTCAGGATCTCGGCCGCGAGCCCAGCCCGGACGAGCTCGCGAAGGAGCTCGACATGACTCCTGAGAAGGTTGTCGAGGTCCAGAAGTACGGCCGCGAGCCAATCTCTTTGCATACTCCGCTCGGTGAGGACGGTGACAGCGAGTTCGGTGACCTGATCGAGGACTCCGAGGCTGTCGTTCCGGCAGACGCCGTGTCGTTCACCCTGTTGCAGGAGCAGCTGCACTCCGTCCTGGACACGCTCTCTGAGCGTGAGGCTGGCGTCGTCTCGATGAGGTTCGGCCTGACCGACGGTCAGCCCAAGACACTCGATGAGATCGGCAAGGTCTATGGCGTGACCCGCGAGCGGATCCGCCAGATCGAGTCCAAGACGATGAGCAAGCTTCGTCACCCATCGCGTTCTCAAGTCCTTCGGGACTACCTGGACTAAAGCCCTCAGCTGCTCATGGGGCGTCCGCACGTCAACAGCCCGTTCGGGCCGTACAGGCACAAGAGGGACTGAGATGACGGACGGATCGTTGACCGTCGGCACCGACGGTGCGTGCCTTGGCAACCCAGGGCCGGCAGGGTGGGCGTGGGTGGACCAGCATGGGAACTACCACTCATCCGGGCAGACCAACGGTACCAACAACATTGCTGAGCTGCGGGCCGTGCTCGACGCCTTGCAGGACCATCCCGGTGTGGGTCATCTGGTCATCCAGATCGACTCGACCTACGCCCGGGACTGCTCCACGACCTGGCGATCTGGTTGGGAGCGCAACGGGATGCGCAACTCCAAACGCCAGCCCGTGGCGAACGCCGACATCGTGAAGGCGATCTGGGCCGCGTTGGATGCTCGTGTGGGCACGGTGGAGTTCGTCAAGGTGCCCGGGCACGACCCGCGCAACGAGTTCCCGCTCAACACGGCTGCCGACATCCTCGCCAATGATGCCGCCGAACAGGCATCAACCGGGCAGCCGGTCGAGACGATCTCGACCATTGACCTGACCAGTGTCAGGCCACGCCTGACGTCCTTTGGCAAGTGGTGACGCTCGTTGGATGCCCGGACGCGGCGGTCATCGATCCGATGGCGGGTAAGCGCGGACAGGGCGTTCATCGTCAGTACGCCAACGCCAGCTGAGCTTGTCGTTGAGGTCAATCCCCGGAATCGATGGAACCAGGTCTGTCTATCGTTATCTCGCGCCAGTGGCTGCGAGTTCACTATGCATTCCGAAAACGGGACCGCAGCCGCGAAATCTAAGGGTTGGCACGGCCCGATGCGGGCCGAATCCCAAGAAGTGACCCGAAAGGACTATGCGGTAGTAACCACCCAATGATCACCCGGTCATTTGCGGGGCCTATCTTGCGGTAAAAGCCAGACTCGGAATGGCCGGCGCTGATAGAACTACGCGCATGATCCGTCCAAATTCACCTTTGCGGTGGGAGTGTGTCTGCCTTCGGGGTGAATGCTGCCGACCGGTTGAACGACGACGCCCGGGCCAAACGAATCCGGGAGAGGGACCGCACCCTGGTCTTCAACGCTCATCCTCACGATCAGAGATGGAGTCCTGATGGGGATCATGCTGACCGTGGCGATCTTGTTTGCCCTGCTAGTGGCGCTGGTCCTCACGGTCGACGCGATGGCCATGGCGTGGATCGAGGGGGGTCAGCCGGACCCGTTCCAAGGACTGGGCCAGGAGCCGCCCGCTCAGCGGCGGAGCTGAGATCACCTTCCATCAACGCCCTGGCTTCACAAGTGCGGCTCTCAACTGCGGCGGGAGAGCCATCGCTCGAAGTGATCGCTCAATCTGCGCCATGGCGCAGAGAGGTGCCACACCAGGTGGGCGCTGGCTGCGCGAAGCTGTGCGAGGCCCTCGCCGGGCAAGAAAGCCGCCCGGATGCGGTCGCGTCGACGACGGGCGGCGGCCGCGGCCCTGAGAACGTCGCGCGCATCCCTGACCAAGCCCTTCGGGACCGGACCCCGGGCCGCATACCGCGAGGTCTCGAGGGTCTGGGTGACCCGGCCAAGGGCCTCGGACGCCGTACCTTGAAGGGACGCGGTTCGGTCGTAGTAGGCGCGGAGCTGCCGCGGAGTTCGACTTGGGGCGGGCGATATCCCGAGATCGCGCAGCGATGACGTCAGCTGGGCCCAGCGAACTTCAACCTGCTGTGCAGACGTCTGCGCAGAGATGAGGTGCCGTCGCCGACGCCAGGACGCTGCCGTCGGTATGACCAGGGATCCGAGCAGGCCGAGCAGGTACGCGAGCACGACCAGTCCCCAGCCGTGGGTCAGCCACCGGAGCCCGGAGGTCAGATTTGCGCCGACGCCCTTGCTGACGCCGTTGTCCGTCTGGAGACCGCTCAGGTCCTTGCCTGTGATCCTGTCGGGGACCGCCGTCGCCTTGCCTGACGGGCTACTGCCGGCAGGGGTCCCGGCCGCAGCCTTGGGAATGGCGTACACCGGAGGCGCCGCTCGCGCCGGCGTCGGTTCGAACCGGGTCCAGCCAATGCCGTCGAGATAGAGCTCTGGCCAGGCGTGCGCATCGGCTGCCGTGACGGTCCAGACGCCCCCCTTGGCCCTGGTCCCGGGCAGGAAGCCGATGGCCATGTGCGCCGGGATACCGGCGGCCCGTGCCATCATCACCATGGCGGTCGCGAACTGCACGCAGTAGCCCCGTTTGGTGACCAGGAAGTTTGTCAGCGGATCGTAACCGGCAACCTTCCCGGATCGATCCCTGGCCGGGGGAGCGAGGGTCAGGGAGTAGGTGAAGCCTCCCGTGGCGCGTAGGTACTGCTGGATGGCCATGGCTTTGTCATAGTCCGAGGTCTTGCCGGTTGTCAGGCGCGCCTCAAGGTCAGTGACCGAGCCGGCGGACGGACCATCCAGCTTCAGGTCGACGAAGAAGGGGACGCGGTCGCGGTCGCTGAGCGAGGGAGTGCTCTCCAGCTTCGTCGCCGTGGGCTCCAGGCGCCAATAGGAGACTGTGTAGGAGTCGGGACGCTGGGCAACCCTGACATTCTGGGTCTGGGTGTCCCCTCCCCAGGCGATGCCGCCCAGTTGGGCCGAGACCATCGGATATGGCACGGCGATGTTGGGCTCGTTGAGAAGGTTGTGGGTAAAGGTCGACGTGAAGCGCGTCTTGGGCACATTGGGCAAGAGCCCGACTGGTTCGGGGATGTCGGGGTTCGTGAACAGGGGCGGCACTGGCGCACCAAAGGGAAGCCAGACGCCCGGCGCGGACCGGTAGAAATCGCCGACTGCGACCCTAAGCGGGGGTGGTGAGGTGTCGGTGGTCTTGTACTGCACCACCGGAGCGGTACCCCGGTCGTTGAGGTCTTCGGCGAGGTTGATGCTCAGCGAAAAACCCACCCCGCCAGAGACGTTACCTGTGGCTGCGGGGCTGCGGCCAAGCCCGGCCGCGAGGAACGTGGGGTGAAGGTGCGGGAGCACGGCGGGCGTGACGGACGCCGTGACCAGGGCAGCCACTCCAAGGGCGCGCGCGATCGAGGCATAGCCGTACACGCTCTGGGCCTCACGGCCCGCCGGGACCGGGGTGCTTGCGACTGCCACGGTTGTGGCCCATCTGCGCAGGAAGGCGGTTCCCTGTCGGCCGACAAGGATGAGCCACATGGCGGCAGCCGCGAGGAAGAAGATCACCGGGAGGGACGAGCCGCTGTTGGCGGCCGCGGCCAGGAACGCGCCCAGCAGGGGCAGACCGGCCAGCGCGGGGGAGCGGCGTGTGACCGCGAGGTAGTCAACCGCCACAGCGATCAGGCCCAGCGCGCAACCCGTGACGAAGATCAGCCCCGGTGTCGGGGGTGCCGGCGCGGCGTACTTGTGAACAGACTCGAAGGCCTCGTGGGCGAGTCTGCCCGCGAAGCTCACCGTGTCGAAGGTTGGCAGACCATGCCAGAGATGCCCTCGGCCATAGATCCCCCCCGCCGCGAGAACCGCACACGCCACCTGCACGACCAAGACCTGCCAGCCGCGCAGGGAGAGCGATCTTGCGCCGACCCCGCTGATGGCGATCACCGCGAGCAGAAGCAGCGTTCCACCCAGCCAGGTCGGCTCGGTGAGCAGGGTGGAGATCGGCCAAGCGGCCACCAGGGTGGCCATCGCGGCCAACGTTGCGTCGACGCCACGCCCCTTCATCGCACGGCCTCGACTATCGGAGCGGTGCCGGCTGACACGGCGGCCCATGCCTCAGGGACGCTCACGCCTGAGCCCACGATGCATATGTTCCATCCGGCTGCGGTCGCCAGGTCGGCCAGGCCCAGCGTCCTCTCCGGGGGCGGTCCCGGTCGTCCCCGGGCAAAGCTTGAGGAGTCGATCAGGAACAGCAAGCCTGTGCCGGCTGGCTGGCGCAGCGCGGCGATCCGTCTCAACCCGTCCTCGTCGTGGTCCGTGACGATGGCGATCACCAGACCGCCGACCGAGGTCAGGGGATTGGCGCTGCGGAGCACTTGCTCAAACTCCGGGTCCGTGCCCAGCCGGGCCACGGCGAGCGAGGCGAGCGCATTGTCGGTCTCGATGGTCCGGGCCGCCTCACCGTCGACGATCGTCTCACTGCTCACAAGGTGAAAGGCATAGCTGTGCCCGGACAGGTGCGTGAGGATCGAGGCTGCCGCGGTGACAGTCCACTCGAAGGAACCCAGAGTGCCTGAGCCCTGATGCCCGCTCGTGCGCGAGTCCATGACAATGATGGCTCGACGTCTGGCCGGGCGATCCTCCTGGCGCACCATCAGCTCGGCTCGATGGGCTGTTGCGGGCCAGTGGATTCGGCGCAGGTCATCGCCGTCGCGGTAGGTGCGGACGGCTGCGTCGTCCTCCCCATGAAGAGCGACCATGTAGGGGATGGCGCCCTCCTCGCCGATACCGTTTCCACGGGGACGCCCACCGCCGAGGACCTCGATCCGCGGCAGGACAAGAACGTCGATCGTGCCTGGCAGCGGGGCGGCGACGGTGGCGAGGCCGAACGGGTCCCGCATGCGCAGCGTCAGAGGTCCGAGCCGGTGACGTCCACGGACGTGGGAGCGGATCTGGTAGTGCACCTTCAGGATCTCACCCGGCTCCATGGGTGGCAGGATGAATCGGGGTCCGTCGCCGAGAAGGTGGTCCACGCGTTCCTCGGCGAGCTGCAGCCGGGTACGTCGCCCCGAGGTGTTCTCGAAGACAACCTCGACGTTGGCGTTCTGGTCGACCGAGAGCAGGACGGGGTTGACGATGCGGGTGACCGCGAGGACGTCGCTCGTGCCCCTGGTGACCAGGCCGGCCAGCAGTGGCAGTGCGGTCAGCAGGACACCGATGCGGGTGATGTCGGTGAACCCGAGCAGGAAGCCACCGGCCAGCAGTGTCAGGCCGGCTGCTACGAACGCACGGCCGCAGGTTGTGAGGACGTCCCGGATGCGAGTCACAGTGGTGGACTCTCCTTGCCCGTATGCCGTTCAGCGCGCCGACGACGGGATGGGGACCCGTCGGACGATCTCTTGCAGGATGTCGGCGCTGGTGCGTCGGGCCACGTGGGTCTCGCCTGCCGTGATCATCCGGTGGGCCAGGACGGGCTCGACCATTGCCTGGACATCGTCCGGAAGGACGTGATCGCGCCCGGCCAGCGCCGCGTAGGCGCGGGAGGCTCGAAGGAGATGCAGGCTCGCGCGTGGTGAAGCCCCAAGTCGCAGAGCCGGCGTGGTGCGTGTCGCGTCGGAGAGGTCCACGACGTACTGCTTGATCGCGCTGCTGGTGTACAGCGTTCGCACGATCTCTATCAGCTTGGCGATGGTGTCCCCGTCGGTGACCGGGACCATCTCGTCGAGCGGGAACGCACCGCCGTGGCTGTCCAGCATCGCGACCTCGGCGGCGGCCGACGGGTAGCCCATCGATATCCGCGCCATGAAGCGATCACGCTGGGCCTCGGGCAGTGGATACGTGCCCTCCATCTCGATCGGGTTCTGGGTGGCCATCACGATGAACGGCTTGTGAAGCCTGTAGGTCTGGCCGTCGACGGTGACCTGGCCCTCCTCCATGCACTCCAGCAGCGCCGACTGAGTCTTGGGGGAGGCGCGGTTGATCTCGTCACCGACGACGACGTTCGCAAAGATCGCGCCCTGGCGGAACTCGAAGTCGCGCAGGTCCTGGTTGAAGACACTGACCCCGGTGATGTCGCTCGGCAGCAGGTCGGGGGTGAACTGCACCCGGCGCACCGAGCAGTCGATCGACTTGGCCAGAGCCTTGGCCAGCATGGTCTTGCCCACGCCCGGGACGTCCTCGATCAACAGGTGTCCTTCGGCGAGCAGAACGGTGATCGCGGTGTTGATGACATCCGGTTTGCCTTCGATGACCGTCGCCATGGCCAGACGCATCTTGGCGGACACCTCGGACACGAGCTCAAGTCCGGCCTGATCGGTCCTGGAAGATTCCTGCATGACCTGATCTTGTACGAGTCCTTCGCGTGCGGCGCCAATTGCGCTCAACGTACCTCCCCGGCTTGTTTCCTTGATCCTGCCTCACATGGCCCGATTCGTCATCGTCGGGGCGCGCACTTCGCTGTGCTTATCAGGGGTCGCGTCTCTCACGAAGGGGAGCTGGGCGGAGCTCGACTCCCTGCTGGGCATCCGACTCGCCTCGTATGAGCCCCTCGGCCCGAGTGCTGTGGTAATTTCTGCTCCACCTCCCTGGTTGCTGCTGACCTGCATGAACGTTCCTGGGTCTCGATGACTTTTGGCGATTTCCCGTTAATCGTGGTGCAAAGTGGAGTAGAGTGGGGAACAGAGAAATTCGCTCGAGCGCGACGACGGACAACCGTCATCTACCAGGGAGGAGGGTGCGCCGTGTTCCTCGGCACGCACACCCCCCGGCTCGACGACAAAGGGCGCCTCTTCCTGCCGGCCAAGTTCCGCGACCGTCTGGCCGGTGGTCTCGTGGTGACCCGCGGCCAGGAGCGGTGTCTCTACCTCTTCCCGATGGACGAGTTCCTCAGGGTGGCCGAGAACATGCGCAACACGCCACTGACGAACAAACGTGCCCGCGACTACCTTCGCGTGTTCCTGTCCGGTGCCTCCGACGAGATTCCTGACAAACAGGGCAGGGTGACGGTTCCTTCGGCGCTGCGCCAGTATGCCGGGCTGACCAGGGACTGCACGGTCATCGGCGCGGGGACGCGCGTCGAGCTGTGGGACACCACCGCATGGGACGCCTACCTGCAGAGCAACGAGCAGGGCTTCGCCGACCAGTCCGAGGAGGTGATTCCAGGACTGCTATGACCCGCGTGCCGGCGACCGGCCCGGCCCCTGAGGCCCGGTCTCCACCCGCTTCGCGTCCCGACCTCACTTCCCCGATGTCGGGCCGCACCTCCTTGAAGCGGTTGGAGACCTGACACCAGGGCCCGGACGACCACGGCAGGACCTCAACGAAAGAAGTAGGCAAGAACCGATACCAGCGAAACGGAAAGACGCACCGATGAACACTCGTGGGACAGCGCAGGCCCGTCACGTCCCCGTCATGCGCGGCCGCATCCTCGAGCTGCTGGCACCCGCACTGCAGGAACCTGGTTCGGTCATGGTGGACGCGACCGTGGGGATGGGCGGTCACAGCGAGCTGGTGCTGGAACAGTGCCCGGGCGCTCGGGTCGTGGGCATCGACCGCGACCGCGAGGCCCTGAGCCTGGCTGGAGAGCGGCTGGCCCGATTCGGTGACCGGTTCATGCCCGTCCATGCCGTGTTTGACAGGCTCCCGCAGGTTCTGGAGGATCTTGGCCTCTCAGCGCGTGCTTCGCTGTCGGCTCTCTTGCTCGACCTCGGCGTGTCCTCTTTGCAGATCGACGAGCAGGAGCGCGGCTTCGCCTACCGGCACGATGCCCCCCTTGACATGCGGATGGACCAGAGCGCGGGGATCACCGCCGCCGAGGTCCTCAACACCTACGCCCAGGCCGATCTCGAGCGAATTCTGCGCGAGTATGGCGAAGAGCGGTTTGCCAAGCGGGTGGCCACGGCGATCGTTCGCGAGCGTGAACGCCAGACCTTCACCACGTCGGCGCGGTTGGTCGAGCTGCTTCACTCTGCGATTCCGGCCTCATCGCAGAAGAGCGGCGGCCACCCGGGCAAGCGCACGTTCCAGGCCTTGCGTATCGAGGTCAACGCCGAGCTCCGCGTCCTCGAAGCCGCTCTCCCCGAGGCTGTCGACGCCCTTGCCGTGGGAGGCCGTATCGCGGTCCTGAGCTACCACTCCCTGGAGGACCGGCTCACCAAGCACGTGCTGGCTGCCGGTGCCCATGGCAGCACGCCTGCCGGTCTGCCGGTCGAGCTTCCCGAGCACGAGGCATACCTGCGGCTGCTCACCCGCGGGGCCGAGGAACCGGCGGCCGAGGAGATCAGTGTCAACCCGCGGGCAGCATCGGCCCGACTGCGGGCAGCCGAACGAACCAGGATCTCAAAGGGGCGCCACTCATGAGCCAGATGACGTCTGCCGCACGAGCGGGTGCCCGGCCCCTGCACCGGCCGACCACGACCACGCCGAAGCTGCGGGTGGTCACCGGGGCCACGCCTCGACGCGGCGCAGCGTTCGGGATCATCTGCGCGACCCTGCTGGCTGCCGGCCTGATCGGGCTCCTGCTGCTCAACACCGCGCTGGCCCAGGGCTCATTCACCCTGCACGACCTGCGGGCAACCTCCGGCCAGCTGATCGACACCCAGGAGGTTCTGACCCAGTCCCTGGAAGCTTCGAAGTCCCCGGCCAACCTTGCTGCCAAGGCGGCCAGCATGGGGATGGTGCCAGCGCAGTCGGCAGCCTTCCTGCGGCTCTCGGACGGCCGGGTCATCGGCGTGGCGAAACCAGCGCTGGCAGGCCCCGGCTTTACCGTGGTGCGAACGACAAGGTCGTCGCCCGTTCCCGCGCCTGCATCGGCGTCTGCGGGAACGACCACGCCCACAGCGAGGTGAGTACGTGACGCAGACCCGAGGCCGGGGCCCGGGCCACGCACGCCCCGCCAGGGCCTCGGGTTCTGCTCGTCAGCGTGGCAGCAGGCCGTCACGGCCGGCTCGCCCCGGCGTGGTGCACCCGGCACGTCGTGTCCGGTTTCTCTTCCTGGCCGTGCTGTTCGTCTTCAGTCTTTTCGGCGCGCAGCTGCTCCGGCTGCAGGCACTTGATGCCTCGACCATGGCGAGCGCGGCGTTGAAGAGCCGCCTGAGCGTCGTCATCGTGCCCGGACTGCGTGGCAACATCACGGACTCGGACGGCGTGATTCTGGCCACCAGCATCGAGCGCCGTAACGTCACTGCCGATCAGAGCGCCGTGCCCGAGTACAAGAAGAAGGGCCATGTGGTCGGGGTTGCAGGAGCGGCAGCGGAGCTCGCGCCGATCCTCGGCAAGTCCGAGGCCGAGCTGACCGCGACGCTGACCGGCTCTCGTCGCTTCGTGTATGTCGCCAAGGGTGTCACACCACTGAACTGGCGCAAGATCGCGGCTTTGGGCATCCCGGGCGTCTTCAGCGAGCCCACCTCGGCGCGTTCCTACCCGTCTTCCTCGGCGGCGGCCTCTCTCGTGGGCTGGGTCGGCGCTGACGGGTCTGGTGGCGGCGGCCTCGAGCTGCTGTTGAACAAGGAGCTCGAGGGAAAACCGGGGGAGTCCACCTATGAGCAGTCGGCCGACGGCCGCATCATCCCCACAGGGGCGCAGCAGATCACTCCGGCCGTTGGGGGCCACGACGTCCGCCTGACGATCAACAACGACCTGCAGTGGTACGCCCAGAACGCCATCGCCCAGAAGGTTGACGAGACGCTCGCTCTGTCAGGCACCGTCGTGGTCATGAGGGTCAAGACCGGTGAGCTCGCTGCGGTCGCGACCTATCCGAGCTTCGACCCGAACAACATTGCCAGCGCGACCGGAAGTCTCACCAACAAGGCCTTCGGCGAGGCGTTCGAACCTGGATCGATCGCCAAGGTCATGACGGCGGCGTCGGCTCTTCAGGAGGGCGTCGCAACGCCTGCGACGCCGGTGGTGGTACCCAACCGGCTGGCCCGCGCAGGCCAGTCGTTCCGCGACTCCCACGACCATGCCGTCGAGAAGCTGACCTTCGCCGGCGTGATCGCCCAGTCGAGCAACATCGGCACCATGATGGTGGGGGAGAACGTCCCGCCGGCAACCCTGGAAGGGTACTTCCGCAAGTTCGGCGTCGGCCAGAAGTCAGGCGTCCAGTTCCCGGGCGAGACAGCCGGAATCTTCGCCAGTTCCAAGGACTGGAGCGGATCGCAGCGCTACACGGTCATGTACGGCCAGGGCTTGGCGGTCAACGCGATCCAGGCCGCGGGTGTTTTCCAGACCATTGCCAACGGCGGAGTTCGCCTGCCTCCGACCCTGGTGGCCGGCATTCGGAACGCTGACGGCACGTTGGCGAAGACGCCTCCCACCACGGGGGTGCGGGTCATCTCCACGCCGGTTGCCACGACACTGAGCCAGATGCTCGAGTTCGTCGTCGGAGACGGTGGAACAGCCAGGCAGGCCGAGATCCCCGGCTACCGCGTCGCCGGCAAGACCGGGACGGCTGACCGCGTGGCCGACAACGGTCGCTACTCGGGCAAGACGGCGTCGTTCATCGGTTTCGCCCCCGCCGACAAACCAGAGTTCGTCGTCGCCGTGATCCTGCAGAACCCGATCCGCGGATACTTCGGCGGGTCGACGGCCGGCCCGGTC
>DASVHT010000122.1:0-3355 GCA_036382455.1 Dermatophilaceae bacterium | reverse complement strand
GCCATCTTGTACCGGCCGATGACCTTGCCGACCCGGATCCCGATCTTGGCGGCACCGGCCAGGCGCCCGGCGATCGCGGCGGCGACGATCTTGGCCAGCTCGGTGTCGGTGGCCTCCAGCAGGGCCAGGCGCTTACGGGCCCGCTCAGCGGCCAGGGCGGGGTTACGGCACGCGACCAGTCTTTCCCCGGGATAGTCGGGGTGGGTGATCTCGGCGAGGCTGACCTGGTCGAACAGCGACATCTGCAAGGGTCCGTCGTCGGCGGCCAGGGCTGCGATCGCCGGGGCGCGTAGTGCGGTGACCCAGCCGAACCCGCCCAGCTCGCGCAGCTCCTGCACGCGGGCGCTGGTGATCATCCCGCGGTCCCCGACCATCACCATGTCCTTGAGAGAGAAGGTGTCCTTGACCGCCTCGACAATCGTGGTGAACGCGCGCGGGTCGGCGGTGTTACCGGGAAACACCCGCACCGCGACCGGGCGCCCGGCCGGGTCGGTGAGCAGCCCGTACTCGATCTGCGGCAGGCCCTTCTTGCCGTCCCGGGAGTAGGAGAGCGGAGCAAACCGTGGGAGGTTACGCGGCGACGGCGAGCCCGGCTGGCGAGCCTTCGATGGTGTGGGTGAAGCCGGGTGCCAGCGGCGGAACTGGTCGGCGAGGTCGTCGTTGAGGGTCAACGAACCCACCCTCGCGCGCATTCTTGACGAGTCAACTCGGGGGATTGTCAGAGTGGG
Source organism: Dermatophilaceae bacterium (assembly GCA_036382455.1). Classification (GTDB taxonomy): domain Bacteria; phylum Actinomycetota; class Actinomycetes; order Actinomycetales; family Dermatophilaceae; genus UBA4719. Next base: position 2,627 of record DASVHT010000122.1, on the reverse strand, counting down.
GTTTCCCTCTTACTGTGGACATCGCATAAGCGGCCATGGAGACACGGTGGAAGTTCGAGCGGAAGGAACAGTGAAATGCAACGTGTTCGCGACATTGAGGGACTCCTCGACTTCGCCGCCGTCAACCCCGGCGTAGCCAAAGGGTTGAAACGTGATCCGAGGAGCGTAGCCGAGATGCTGGGTGTTGAGCTGACCGAGGACGAAGCGAACCTGATCGCCGAGAACCTCGACATCGACCTAGTGCTGGAGGCTGCAGAGACCGTCAACACGATGGCACAGAAAGTGGCACAGGGCATCGGGCTCCAGCGCTTGCGCGGCGAATCGTCGTAGCAACTGAGCGGCGAGGCGATCCCGTGCCGAGGCAAGCAGTGAGGTCCGACATCCTCCTGCTTCGACCACGCGGTCGGAAGGTCGACAGTCGGATCTTCGCGATGGAGCAGCTCGGGTTGTCCTACATCGCCGGGACAGCGCGGGCAGCCGGGCTCACCGCCGAGATCGTCGACGGTGCGCTCGAGCCCGATCGCTACGATGCAACCCTGCGGGAAATGCGCGACGGCGACCACCAGCTGATCGGATTTCCGATCTATCCCGAGACCGTGCGCCGGGTGGCCAAGGACGTCGCCGGGTTGCGGGCGCGCGGGATCGGGACGCACGTGGCGGTCGGAAACCACCTGGCGACGCTCCACGACAGAGCAGTGCTTAGGGACTTCCCGCAGTTCGACTCGGCTGTGCGCGGTGAGGGTGAGTTGACGATGGTGGAACTCGCCAAGAGCCTGTCGGTTGGCGAGGACCCGGACGGCGTGCTGGGGCTGACCTACCGACGAGGCGCTGAGCTGCACCGCAACCCGTCCCGGCCGAACATGCCAGACCTCGACCAGGTGCCGTTTCCGGCCCGTGACACGCTGCTGCTGGTCCTACGAGCAGGGAATGCGCCTCTCATCTACTCCAGCCGGGGGTGTAACTTTCGGTGTGAGTTCTGCTCCGTGCACAACTACTTCAAAGCGGCTCCGAACGGAGCTTGGCGCGGAAGGTCACCCAAGAACGTAGTAGACGAGATGGAGTTCGTCTCCCGCCGGTACGGCGTGCACGAGTTCGCGTTCGCCGACGAGCAGTTCCTTGGCCACGGACGTCAGGGCGTCCAGCGGGCCCTCGAGATCGCGGCGGAGATAGTCCGGCGCCGACTTGAGGTCAAGTGGTACGTCGAGACCCGTGCCTCCGGGGTGACCTACGACGTGTTCGCTCCCTTGCGTCAGGCAGGTCTTAGCGCGGTGTTCATGGGCCTCGAGTCCGGCTATGACCCCGCACTCAAGCAGATGCGCAAGGGCCTAACGTCGGCCCGCAGTGTCGCGGCGATTGACGTCCTCAAGGAGCTCGAGATCTTGCCCAGTGCAGGGTTCATCATGTTCCGCCCGGACACGACGATGGAGGAGCTTCGGTACAACCTCGACTTCCTTGACCACGTCGGGTGTATCGAGCTGACCGCTCTCGTCACCGCCATGCGCGTCTACCACGGAACGGCCCTCGAGGCACAGCTTCGGTCTGAGGGCCGGTTGAGTGGTACCTACTACGACTACGAATGGTCTTTCTTGGACCCGAAAGTCCGTGAGTGTTACCAGGTGGTGATGGAGTCTGCGGACACGCTGTCCGTCGCCTACAACGAGTTCGCCCGATTCCGTCGGACGGGCTTAGTCTCGTACGTCGAGTGCCTGAAGTTGCAGCGGGCGATGAATGCCGCGCCGATCGCCATCATGCGCGATCTGGTCGAAGCGATCGAGGACGAGGGGCGGGAGATGCCCGACGTGCGGGCCCGTGCTCGCACCGCCTTCAGGGATGCCTGCGACGACTTTCTACACCTTCTGCGCTTCGTCGAGGTGTGCGCGGGACACCGTCCGGAGGACAGCGGCGTCCGCCTCCTCAGCCCCATGTACCTCTGCTGAGCTGGCCGGTCCAGTCCGCTTTCACGCAAGGCTGCTTGGTGTTCGACGCTCACGCTGGGGTTGGCGGAGAACAGGTCGGGACCCGAGTCCCATTCTCTCCCCTGCCAGACCGACGGACGGGATATCCTGTTCCAGACATGCGGGCAAGATCGTTCAAGCTGGCTTCAACATCCCCTCCTTCACCGAGTAGTAGTTGCCGTCGATCTCCGTCGCTCGATAGCTGGACTCATTACGCTCGACGTGCAGCCCGACGGCCGGCAGTCGAGCTACCCAATCGCAGTGGTGTGTCAACCAGACCACTTGGTAACCCTCGGCCTGCATGTCCGCGGTGCGCTGCTGCGCCTCGCCGAAGGGCAGGGCCGCCAGCTGCACTTCGACGGCCAGAGCGCGATCATGCCGGCTGGCGGTCACGTCAGGGGTCCGCTGGCCGCCTTTCTGATCGCAGCTGGCGTCGTAGCCGTGCTGCTTCAGCCGATCTCGAATCCAGTGCTTGAGCAGTTGATGCTCATAGCCTTCGGGGCCAGTCGCGTGTCGCGCGCAGGTGCGCTCGTCGGCACTGCGGTCGTGGCGGAGCCACAGGCTGCCGGTCTGGTGGCGGAAGACGTGCACGTCTCGACCGCAGACCAGACACGTCAATCCGCCCCGACCGCGCCAGTCCTCGTAGGCGCCGGGGCGACGGACGACGACGAG
>DASVHT010000121.1:0-12093 GCA_036382455.1 Dermatophilaceae bacterium | reverse complement strand
ACCTGCCGGTGCGGGTTCATGTCGTTCGTGAGGCGACAGCCAGACCGGTGGAGGTTCGCGAGCTGGTGCCGGGAGATGTGATCCAGATTCAGGAAGGCGAACGCGTCTCGGCGGACGCACGGCTGCTGACCGGGTCCGTGGAGATGGACCTGTCCACGCTCACCGGGGAGTCACTGCCGTTGCTGCGCAGCGCCGATGCGTCCGACACCCGAGGGCCGATCCTGGAAGCTCGCGACCTGGTCTTCAGCGGGACGAACTGCAGCGGCGGCGAAGCCACCGCCGTGGTATTCAGCACCGGCATGCACACCGAGCTGGGACGAATTGCCGCACTGTCGCAGCGTGTGGGCCATGACGACAGCCCGCTCGAGGCGCAGGTCAAGCACGTCGCCCGGCTGATCGCAGTGGTGGCGGTGGGGATGGGTGTCGCCTTCATCCCGCTCGGGACGTTGATGGCAGGGCTGTCACTGACCGATGCGGTGAACTTCGCCATCGGGCTCCTGGTAGCCAATGTGCCTGAAGGCCTGTTGCCGACGATCACGCTCGCGCTCGCGGTGGGTGTCCGGATCCTGGCCCGGAAGGGTGTCCTGGTAAAGCGGATCTCGGCGGTGGAGACACTGGGCTCGACCAGCGTGATCTGCACGGACAAGACCGGGACTTTGACCCTGAACAGGATGCGCGTGACGCGGGGCTGGACGTCCGAACGGGTCCTCGACTTTGACGCACTCCTGCCCGATGTCGATCCTCAGTCGGCGACGAACAGGATGGCGCGCGCGGTTGTCGCCTGCAACAACGCCGAGATCGTCCCGGGCCAGAGCGGCCAGGAACATGGTGACCCCACCGAGCTGGCCCTGCTTCACATGGCCAGGTCCTTGGGTATCGACCCCGGCGCCGAGCCCGGGGAGCGGATGGCCCAGTTCCACTTCGACCCCGCGTTACGGCGGATGTCTACGGTCGACCGGCACGGCGACCGGATCCGCATACACACCAAGGGCGCCCCCGAGGAGCTGCTGCCCCTGTGCATCCGGGTGGCCGGCGATGCTGGGGAAGATCGCCCCTTGACCCCAGAAGACCGTGCGGCGTTCGATCGGTTGGTCAGCCGGTGGGCCGAGGAGGGACTACGCCTGCTGGCTGTGGCGCAACGCGATGTCATCGAGCGAGAGCTGCCGGACCTGACCCGCGAGCAGTCGGAACGCGACCTGACCCTGCTCGGCGTAGCGGCGATGATCGACCCACCCCGGCCGGAGGTGGCCGCGGCGGTCGCCCGGTGCCACTCGGCCGGCATCCGGCTCATCGTGGTCACGGGCGACCACGGCCTGACCGCCCAGGGCATCGCCGAGTCGGTGGGCATCGGCCACGCGGGCCTGCGGATCGTCACGGGCGCCGAGCTGGAACAGATGCCGGAAGCCGAGCTGGACGAGCTCCTGGACACGGGTGAGGAGCTCATCTTTGCCCGCAGCTCACCCGAGGACAAGCTGCGTATCGCCGACGCACTACAGCATCAGGGTCACGTCGTCGCCATGACGGGCGATGGCGTCAACGACGCGCCGGCACTTCGGCGGGCCGACATCGGGGTGGCCATGGGCAGGTCGGGCACCGACGTCTCACGTGAAGCAGCCACGATGGTCCTCACCGATGACAACTTCGCTTCCATCGTGACTGCGGTCGAAGCGGGAAGACGTGTCTATGACAACGTCCGCAAGTTCATCATCTACATCTTCGCGCACGCGACACCGGAGGTCGTCCCGTTTCTGGTCTACGCCCTCTCCGGCGGCCGGATCCCGTTGCCCCTGACCGTGATGCAGATCCTGGCGATCGACCTCGGGACGGAAACTCTTCCGGCCCTGGCACTCGGGCGAGAACGCGCCGAACCTGGACTGATGGAGCGCCCACCAAGACAACGCACCCAGAACGTCATAGACGCTCCGATGCTGGCCCGTGCCTGGGGACTCCTGGGTGGCGTCTCCGCGCTGCTGGTGATGATGATCTTCCTGGTGACCCTGCAACAAGGCGGATGGCACCTGGGCGACGACGTGAGCTCGGGTCCGCTGCGCCATGTCTGGCAACAGGCCACCACGATGAGCTTCCTTGGCATCGTGGCCTGCCAGATCGGGACAGCTATGGCTTCACGCACGCAGCACGCATCGCTTCTGCAGGTGGGTATCTTCACGAACCGGCTGTTGCTCTGGGGGATCGTCTACGAAATCGTCTTCGCGGCGGCGTTGGCAACAGTGGCACCGTTGCAGGGCGTGTTCGGCACCGCAACACCTGATCCCTGGCAGGTGCTGTTGATCATGCCCTTCCCTGTTCTTGTCTGGGGAGCCGACGAGCTGTGGCGGTGGAACACGAGACGACGGATCGCCAGATGCACAACCAACGGCTCGGCTCGGGGCTGAGGTATGCCCTCCCCCTCACGGTGGCGGGCGTGACGCAGATGAACACCGACCCAGAGCCGGATCGCTCAACCGCCACGATGTGTCAACGAGAGGTGAGGTTGCGCCGGGAGCCTGCGAACTCTCGTGCGTATGCCGGCGTGGACACAGCAATCGTCTGGACCGCGCTGCCGGTGTTCGGCGACTGCACCATGCGGCCGTCGCCGGCATAGATCGACACGTGGTGAACGTATCCGCGGGTTGCGTAGAAGAGCAGGTCACCTGGCAGCAGGGTGCCCCTGGGAACTGCCGTCCCCTTCACGGCCTGGGCGTCCGCATCACGGGGGATGGTCACCCCATGGGCGCGGAAGACCAGAGAGGCCAGGCCCGAGCAGTCGAAGCCGAAACCGGATCGCCCCGCCCACAGATAGGGGAGCCCGTCAAACATCTGGGCACTCCGAACAACGTCTTGGCCGTCGGACGGCAACGCCGCAGCCTCCGGAACCCCGATGACCACCGCGCCGGCATGAAGGCGCAGCACCCGCCCGGTCGGCGTGGCCACACGTACCCATGAGCCGGTCGCCCCGAGGCGTGGCAGGCGGGTGCCGAAGCTGATCTCGGTCACAGGAGTGGCGGCCTCGTTGTCCGTACGCAGGTAGGTTGTGGCGGCCACCACCGTGGCGACCAGCGTCGAGGTCACCGGCGGCAACGCCGTCAGCTGGATGGTCGGAAGCCACCCCGGGTACCCCCGGGCATCCAGCGGTGTTGGCTGGTCGGGCACCACGACCTTGACCCACGATCCTTTGCGATCGACCACGACGACCCGGTCGCCCAGCAGCGCCTGCGTGTCGGCACGGTCGTTCAGTGCTCGCCGGTCGGCCAGCGTCATCGTGGCCAGCCAATCCCGCACACCCGCCGGGTTGGCCAGTGCGGGCAGGTCAACGGCGCGAGCAGACGAGGGCGTACGCCAGAGGGTCGCCACCGAGACGGCCACCCAGGCGTTCGCGCCCACGGTCACGCGCGGCTTCGGGACCGCGGTCGAGCGCGGTGTCGAGGGAGAGGTGGTCACGCTCGAGGGACTCGGCCCACTCCGGGTGGGTTTGCCGAACGGGTCGCTCGACGTGCTGCCCGTCGACGGCGAGCCCGAAGAGGAGCCGCCCGCGCACGCGGTGACGATGGCCACAGACACAAGCATCACCCAGGAACGGATCAACCAGCCAGCGTGGCCGCTCATCGGCTCAGGGTCAGAACCACGGCGCCGCGGACGTCCCCGGCTGCGAGATCGCGAAGTGCCAGGTCAGCGCGCTCGAACGGGACGGGAGTCGTCGTGACCTCGACCCCGAGGCGCTCGGCCAGGACCAGGAACTCCTCACCGTCCCGCCGGGTGTTGCTCGTGACGCTGCGGACGGTTCGCTCCATGAACAGGTGACGCCGGTAGTCCAGCGCCGGGATGTCGCTCATGTGGATGCCGGCCAGGGCCAGGGTCCCGCTCGGGCCCAGGGACTCGAGTGCGAGCGGCACCAGCTCTCCGGCCGGCGCGAAGATGATCGCGGAGTCGAGTGCCACCGGCGCCGGGTCGAAAGGTCCACCCACCGACGTCGCGCCGAGGCGTCGGGCAAGGTCTTGCGCCTCCTGACCGCGCGTCAGGACGTGAACCTCCGCGCCCATCGCGATGGCTACCTGAGCCGTGACGTGCGCGCTGGCTCCGAACCCGTAGATCCCCAGCCGGCCACCGACAGGAAGCTGTGCGCGCATCAGGGAGCGGTAGCCGATGATCCCTGCGCACAGGAGCGGCGCAGCCTGTTCATCAGAGAAGGATGGCGGAATCGAGTAGGCGAATGCCTCTGGTACCACAGCAAACTCGGCGTAGCCACCGTCCGCGTCCCAACCCGTGTACAGCGACTCCGGGCAAAGGTTCTCCCGGCTCGTGCGGCACCACTCACAGACCCCGCACGTGTGCCTCAACCATGCGATGCCGACCCGGTCGCCGATCATGAAACGGTCGGCGCCGTCACCGAGCTGGACAACCTCGCCGACGGCCTCATGGCCGGGGACCACCCCGCTGTGCCGCGCTGGAAGCTCACCCAGAGCGAGGTGCAGGTCAGTACGGCATACGCCGCAGGCACCAATCCGAACGAGCACCTCGCCATGAGCCGGTACCGGCACAGCTCGCTCGACCAGGGTCAGCGGAGATTCGCTGATCGGCCCGGGCTGGGAGATCACCCACGCACGCATCTTGGATGCCACGACACTTCCACCTCCGCCTCCTGCCGATGACACCGCATCGGGTACACCACGAGAAGGGCCGTAGGTCCCGTCGTGGCGCGGCGCCAAGACCGTGCTCCCGACCCCGTCACGGCCCTCGCTGCGAACCCGGGACGTTCGGCCCTGATCAAAGGGCCGGGGGTGGTGCTGTGCTGGAGGAGGACCCTGCGCCGACTACCCACAAGAATCAGGAGACGGACGATGAAAGCACACCAGGGAGATCGGATCATCCTCGCGGCGAGCCACATCGACCAGGCCACGAGGCATGGAGAGGTCATTGAAGTCAGGGGTAAGGACGGCGACCCTCCGTACCTCATCCGATGGTCTGACGGGCACACCGGGCTCCTCTACCCCGGACCGGGCGCGATCCTGCGCGTGGGAACAGAGCACGAGCACCTCACGAGCGTGCCCAGCCCCGCACCGGGCACGGATCAACCGGATGGCACCGCAGCGCAGACTGCGGGGGTCGCGGTCGAGCCGGGCCAACGTCACATTCGCGAGTGGCAGGTGCGGGTGTCGATCTTCGAGTCCGGGAACGCCACCAACGCCAACGTCGTCCTGCTGTCCGACGCACCAAACCACCTGACCGCGCGCGGCGAGAGCCACCGCAGCAACGGGGACCCGTCGGTCCCGGAGATCGGGGATGAGGTCGCCGTCGCCAGGGCCCTGCGACACCTGGCAGACCAGCTCCTTGAGACCGCGACCCAGGACATCGAGGCCCTGACCGGGGAGGACGCCTTCATCCGGCCCAGCTGAGAGGGCTGGCCCCGATATCGGGAAGAGAGGAGAGCCGACGGGCTGGGGCGAGGCTCGTCTTTCGCATGCGCAGACTCCCGCTGCGGCTGCTCTTGCTCCGGCTGTATGCCGGTCACGCGTCAGCCACAACGCCCGGGCTACAGGTCTTTGCGCCGGAACGCGAGCGCTGCCATCGAAACGAGCGCCAGGGCGAGCAGGAGCGAGGTCAGCACCGGCCACAGCACGGCTACGTCCTTGCCGACCGCCAGGGCCGAGGGCTGCGTCGTCAGGGCTGCCGGTGAGTACGTGCCCAGGGGCTTCCAGATTGCCGCGATCGACAGCAACGCGTAAGCACCGAGTCCGGCGCCTGCCGCTCCGGCCGTCGAGCTGATGAGCACGGAGAGAAGCGTCATCAGGGCGATGAAGAGGATGCCGAGCACGAGCCACAGCAGCGCCGAGGACCATAGCGGCGATCCCGGTGCCTGCCGGAAGACCGCCGCTGTCAGCCCCCACGTGACGAGCGTTCCGACCAGCACCAGAATGACGAGGAAGGCCGAGTGAACCGTTGCCTTGGCGATGACGAACGCTGTCCGCGAAACCGGCTTGGTCAGCACAAGCACTGCCGTCCCGCTCTTGGTCTCCGACGATATGACGCGTCCGTACATGATGACCAACGCGAACAGGGCGATCTGTGACAGGTTCTTGATCCATTGGGTGTAGGCGTCGAGATAGGTCGGTGTCGGTATCTTGAACCCGCCGAGCTGGTCGGCGGCCAGCGCGCCCACGATCTCCGGGGTGAACTTCGCAAGCACCGGACCAGTGAGCGCGAAGAACAGCAGGATGCCGGGAAGCACCCAGATGCGCCACGTTCGCAGGATCTCCCGGGCTTCTTTGCCTGCGAATATCGCAATCCCGCTCATTGCCGTTCACCGCCGACGAGCTCGACAAAGACCTCTTCGAGCCCCATCTCGCCGGCCTCCATGCGGGACAGTCCAGTCTTCCGGGCCGCGACCATGGCAGGAATCTCCCGTTGCGCCAGGCCGAGGTCCTTCACCGTGATCTCGATGACCTCGTTGGGCCCACGAGCGACAGTGGTCGCCCACGTCTGGCGTCGGATCTGATCGGCAAGCTCGTTGGCGCCGTCAGTGACCTCGAGCACGACCTTCTGCTCTCCATAGCGCGCCTTGAGCTCGTCGATGGGCGCCTGGGCGACCAGGCGACCGCGGTCGAGGATCGCCACGGTGTCGCACACGCGCTCGACGTCGGCGAGGATGTGCGTGGAGAAGAACACGGTCGTGCGACCATGCAGCGACGCCAGCATGTCGAGAACGTTCTTGCGACCCATCGGGTCGAGCGCGCTCGTCGGCTCGTCGAGCAGCAGCAGTCTGGGTGCGTTGACGAGAGCCTGCGCCACGCCGAGACGCTGCTTCATGCCGCGGGAGTACCCACCGATCTTCGTCGTCACATCGCTGAGGCCTGCCAGGTCCAGCAACATCGCGAGACGCTCGTCGAGTACCCGACGACTGATCCCGAACAGACCTCCGGCGAAACGCAGGAACTCCTGGGCTGTCATCCATTCATAGAAGCCGGGCACATCGGGCAGGAAGCCGATCTCGGCGCGTACCGGGTTGCCCGCCGACGCGACGTCGTGACCGAGGATCTGAACGGCTCCGCTGGTGGGACGCCCCAGCCAGCCCGGTCAGCATCCGGAGAGTGGTCGTCTTGCCCGCCCCGTTGGGACCGAGGAACCCGAATACCGAGCCTTCCTCGACAACAAGGTCCACGGAGTCGAGCGCGGCCTTCTCGCCGTAGCGCTTCGTCAGCGCTGTGGTCCGGATCGCGGCGCTCATCCCTGGTCGGAGCCGTCGCGGGGCCCGTAGAGAGTCTCGGCGACGTTCTCGGTTCGAACCGCCGGTGAGGATGCCGGCGTCCCCTCAAACAGAATCGCGGGCTTGCGCCCGGCCACCAGATAGATGATCGCGCCGACGGTGTTCACGAGGAGGATGACGGCAACCCAGATCCACTTGTTGGCGAAGACGACCTGTTCGACGGGCCGGCGGTAGAGATCGAGCAGAGAGACCACATCAAGGGTGATCTGGACCAGGACCAACCCGCCCAGAGCCACCAGACCCCACATCGGAACTGCGGACACGATCGCGCCCATCACCCACGCCCCTTCGCAGAGATGCCTTGCAGGTTACGTCGCTGTTGTCCCCCCGCACTTCCCGACACGCCCTCCACTGCGGTCAGCCGAGCGTGGCAGCGTGGTCGGGTACCTCGGTCTGCAAACTCCGTGCGGTACGGACATATCCGGTCGGTGCCGGTCGTGGCGGTAGCTTGAGCGGAAGCCGCGGTACCGGCTCATAGGGGATGCTCGAGACAAGGTGAGCGATCATATTGATCCGGGCCCGCCGTTTGTCGTCGCTCTCGACGACAAACCACGGGGACTCGGGGATATCGGTGTGGACCAGCATCTCGTCCTTGGCCCGCGAGTAGTCCTCCCAACGCGTGAGCGACTCCAGATCCATCGGCGAGAGCTTCCACTGCCGCATCGGGTCCGTCTCCCGGGAGCGGAACCGGGTCTCCTGCTCGGCGTCGCTGACGGAGAACCAGTACTTGCGCAAGATGATGCCGTCCTCCACCAGCAGCCGCTCGAAGATCGGGCACTGGTGCAGGAACCGGCGGTGTTGCTCGGCTGTGCACAGACCCATGACCCACTCGACACCGGCACGGTTGTACCAGCTGCGGTCGAAGAGGACGATCTCCCCGGCGGCCGGTAGCTGCTCGACATACCTCTGGAAGTACCACTGCGTCCGCTCCCGTTCGGTGGGGACAGGCAGAGCAGCGATGCGGGCGACGCGGGGGTTCAGGTACTGCGTGACACGCTTGATCGTGCTGCCCTTTCCCGCGGCGTCGCGTCCCTCGAAGACCACGACAACCCGTTTGCCCTCGGCACGCACCCACTCCTGCAGGATGACGAGATCGGCTTGCAGTCGAAGGAGCTCCTTCTCGTACACCCGTTTCTTCACCAGTTCCCCTCCCTCCTCGCGTTCGGACGGTTAGTCGTCTGCTGCATGACGGAACAGATCGGGCAGCACGATCGAGCGCGCGCCGCCGGTCACCTCGAACCGGCGGCCGGTGATGCTGTCGGGCTCGATCCTGATGAAGTGCGGTTTGGGCGACGTATGCCACGGGAAGAGCGGCAGCTCGAACACGTCCAGCACGTCGTACAGGCGGGCGACCTCCTCAGCGGTTCCCTTCACCACGACGCTCCAGGCGCTTGCGGTCTCCAGGTCGTACCCGTCCACCTCGAAGGAGACCCAGCGACCAACAGCCCCCATGAGCTTGGTCCCCGCGGCCGTTCGGAAGACCACGCTGCCGTGGTCGACCAGGTGGTTGACCGGGAAGATCTCGGGCCGGTCCTCGAAGATCACCGCGAGCCGACCCACGACCGCCTTACGAAGCAAGGCCCATGACTGGGTCTCCGTCAGCTCAACACCCGCGTTCGTCTCCCGATTGCTCATGTCGCCAAGTGTGGCGCTCAGGCCTGTCCCCCGGTAGGCCCAAGGTCCCCCTTGATCGTGGGTCGGACCCATGCTTCGTATTCCGGCCGCCCGGGCCGCAGGCCTTGTCGCACGGATCGTCACGCAACCTAGAGTCATTGGTCCCTGTCCGCTATCGGGCCGGGCCCCGAAGATGAGGGATGGAACAACCCGCAGGATGAGCAGGGAGGACGCCGGAAACGACCCATGTGCCCAACACACGCTGAAGCCACGGACGTCTTGGGGTCGCTCACCGCCGCTGAGGCGTTGCATCGCCTGCGGCTCGTCGGTCCGAACACCCTCCCGCAACCTCGTGGGCTGCCGCTGTGGCGAAGGCTCCTGCGGGCCGTAAGCGATCCACTCCTGCTCGTCTTGATGGGCGCCATGCTGCTGACGATCCTCACGCAGGACGTAGCCGACACCGTCGTCATCGCCCTGGTCATCGTGGTGAACACCACCCTGGCCGTTCGTCAGGAGATCAGCGCAGACCGCGCGATATCGGCTTTGGCGCACCTCGTGGCCCCGGTCGTTCGAGTGATTCGCACCGATCGGGAGGTCAGCCGACCCGTTGGCGAGCTGGTCCCCGGCGACCTGGTCGTGCTGGCCGAGGGCGATCTCGTGCCCGCGGACTCGCTGCTCGTGGGCGGCGCCTCGCTCCAGACCGACGAGTCCGCCTTAACCGGGGAGTCCCTGCCGGTGGACAAGTCGCCGGTCCGGGACCCTGGTCCAGGGTCAACGGCGACCCAGGCGACAACCCCGAAGCATGAGGCCGACCCGACCGCGGTTGACGGTGTGCTCTACTCCGGAACCATTGTCGTCCACGGCCGCGGCCTGGCCCGCGTCACCGCCACAGGGTCCAGCAGCGAGCTCGGCCGGATTGCCAACATGCTTCACCCGCAAACGCGACCCACCCCGCTGCAGCTACGCATGGCCGAGCTTTCGAGATATCTGGCCATCGGCGCGGTAGGCCTGTGCGCGCTCGTGATGGGCCTGGGCCTGATCAACGGACAGTCCTTCGAGCTGATGCTGCTGACCGCGGTCAGCCTCGCCGTCGCAGCGGTGCCGGAGTCCCTCCCCGTTGTCGTCACCGTCAGCCTCGCCCTTGCCGCCCGCCGCATGGCCCATCGCCACGCCATCGTGCGCAACCTGGCAGCCGTCGAGACGCTGGGATCGGTCACGATGCTCGCCACGGACAAGACCGGAACGCTGACGCAGGCCAGGATGGCGGTCACCGACACCTGGTGGCCGGAGGACCTGGACGAAGGGACGCTCCTTGGCGCGGTGGCGCTGTGCAACGATGCCGCCCTCGACGCCAGCTCAGGCACGTTGTTGGGCGACCCGACCGAAATGGCCCTGCTACGGGCGGCAGTCGCGCAAGGGGTGGCCGTCAGCGAGCTGAGGGCGTCATGCCCGCGCCTCAGCGAGCTTCCGTTCGACAGCTCACGCAAGCGCATGACGACGGTGCACCGATGCGGCGACGATGGGGTGCTCATGATCTGCAAGGGCGCGCCGGAGTCCTTGCTCCACAGCGACGTGCTCTCCGACGAGTCTGCACGCATCGACGAGGCGCTGAAGCTCAGCCGCGCCATGGCCGCCACCGGGGCCCGCGTGATCGCCGTCGCCCACCGGCAGCGAGCCGCCGATGACGCGACGATGTCCGAGTCCGGGATGAGCCTCCTGGGCCTCGTACAGCTGCAGGATCCTCTGCGTCCTTCGTCGGTGCAGACGATCGCCGCATGCCACGAAGCGGGGATCGATGTCGCCCTGATAACAGGAGACCATCCCGCTACGGCAGCCAGTATCGCCGCCCAGGTGGGGATTGAGGCGGGCGAGGAACATGTCGTGTCGCGCGCAACGCCCGCCGACAAGCTCGCGCTGATCCAGACCTGGCAGGAGGCGGGCCACGTCGTCGCGATGACGGGAGATGGAGTCAATGACGGGCCGGCTCTACGCCGTGCCGACATCGGGGTGGCCATGGGTGAACGCGGGACCGAGGTGGCCCGTCAGTCGGCCGACCTCATCATCAGCAACGATGACCTCGGCACGGTCATCGCAGCTGTCGAGGAAGGTCGTCGCGTCTACTCAAACATCCGGCGATTCCTGATGTACGGACTGTCCGGCGGCGCTGCTGAGATCCTCCTGATGCTGCTCGGCCCGCTGTTCGGCGCTCCACTCCCCCTGTTGCCGGCCCAGATCCTTTGGGTGAACCTGCTGACCCACTCGTTCGCCGGCGCCGCGCTCGGCACCGAACCGGTGGAGATCGGGACCATGACCCGCCCCCCACGGGATCCGCGGGAGGGCGTCCTGGGAGGGGGGCTCTGGTGGCGCATCGCAATAGTCGCCGCCGTACTTGCTGCCGCAAGCCTCTCCGTAAACCTTGCGGCCGGCAGTCGGATCGGGTCGTCCGCTGCGCTGGTCTGCCTGGGCGCGGGACAGCTGGGCGTGGCTTGGGGCGTCCGAGCCCGCGCGCACCGGACCACGTCCGCACGGTTCTCCGCACCGATGCCACTGGCCATGGTCGGGGCGACCTTGTTGCTCGTGGGGTCGGTCACCGTCGCCCCACTGCGTTCACTGCTCAGCACGCACGAGCTCGCCCCGGCCTTCTGGGGACTCGCATTGCTGACGGCACTCGCTGGATACCTCTGCAGTCGCTTGCTGCGGCCGCGGGCACTCTGACTACGCACTCTGACCGCTGAAGAGCGGTAGTGCGGAACCCCTCGACCAGCAACCCTTAACGGGGCATAATCACACAATCAGCCCGTCGGCTTCACCGGGCTGCCCATGGTCGTTGCCAGCAGAGTGGCTTGGTCCGCCCAGAGCCGTGCCCGAGTTTCCGGCGCAGCTCCAAAGGTGCCGACCGATGGTCCGTGTCCAAGGAAGGCCGTGGTCTCGCAACCCGATGGCTCCACCCACAGTTACAGCCCGTTCAGCCAACAACAAGGACTCCAGATGACGACCATGCAAGCAGCAGTAGTCAAGGAATTCGGCAAGGACCTCATTGTCGAGGACGTCCAGGTGCCGCAGCCAGGCCCCGGGGAGGCGCTGGTAAAGCTCATCAGCAGCGGCGTGTGCCACACCGATCTGCACGCCGCCGAGAGCGACTGGCCGGTCAAGCCGAACCCGCTCTTCATCCCGGGCCACGAGGGCGTCGGCGAAGTCGTCGCTCTGGGCGAGGGCGTCAG
>DASVHT010000120.1:0-2694 GCA_036382455.1 Dermatophilaceae bacterium | reverse complement strand
TCGGTGGGGGCGCTCACGGCGTCGCCCTGACCGTGGACGGGAGCGACGTCATACAGGCCCTTGGAGCTCAGGTCGCCGACGTCACAGACCCTCGCGCATCGGGATCCTGACACCGCGCTCAGCGGCCGTCCGTTCGGCGATGTCGTAGCCCGCATCGACGTGCCGGATGACTCCCATGCCCGGGTCGTTGGTCAGGACACGGGCCAGCTTCTCGGCCGCCAGGGCCGTGCCGTCGGCCAACGAGACCTGACCGGCGTGGATCGAACGGCCGATGCCGACGCCGCCGCCGTGGTGGATGGAGACCCACGTGGCGCCGGAGGCAGTGTTGATCAGGGCATTGAGCAGTGGCCAGTCGGCGATGGCATCGGAGCCGTCGGCCATGGACTCTGTCTCGCGGTAGGGGGATGCCACGGAGCCGGCATCGAGGTGGTCACGACCGATGACGATCGGCGCATCGAGCTCACCAGACGCGACCATCTCGTTGAACTTCAGGCCCGCGACGTCACGCTCGCCGTAACCCAGCCAGCAGATGCGGGCGGGGAGACCCTGGAAAGCGACCTTCTCGCCGGCGGCGCGCATCCACTTCTGGAGGTGGTCGTTGTCGGGGAACAGGTCCATGACCGCCTTGTCCGTCTTGTAGATGTCCTGCGGGTTGCCCGAGAGAGCGGCCCAGCGGAAGGGGCCCTTGCCCTCGCAGAAGAGCGGGCGGATGTATGCCGGAACGAACCCCGGGAACTCGAAAGCCCTTTCGTAGCCCCCCAGCTGGGCCTCGGCACGGATCGAGTTGCCGTAGTCGAAGACCTCAGCACCGCCGTCCTGGAACTCGACCATGGCCTGCACATGTTTGGCCATCGACGCACGGGCCCGGTCCGTGAACTCCTCCGGCTTTCTTTCGGCGTAGTCGTGCCAGTCGGCCAGGTCGATGCCCTCGGGAAGGTAGGACAACGGGTCGTGCGCGCTGGTCTGGTCGGTGACGATGTCGATCTCCACGCCGCGACGCAGCAGCTCGGGGAAGACGGTGGCGCAGTTGCCGACCAGGCCGACCGAAAGGGCCTTGCGGTCCTTCTTGGCCGCAACACACCGGGCGATCGCGTCGTCGATGTCCGCGGCGACCACATCGAGGTAGCGGTGCTGCACCCGACGCTGAAGATGTGCCTCGTTGACGTCGACCAGCAAGCAGACACCTTCATTCAGCGTCACGGCAAGCGGTTGCGCACCGCCCATACCACCAGCACCCCCAGTGAGGGTGAGCGTGCCCGAGAGGGTGCCGCCGAATCGCTTGGCGGCCACGGCGGCAAAGGTCTCATAGGTGCCCTGGAGGATGCCCTGGGTGCCGATGTAGATCCATGAGCCGGCCGTCATCTGGCCGTACATCGTCAGGCCCAGGTGCTCGAGCCGGCGGAACTCGGGCCAGGTCGCCCAGTCACCAACAAGGTTGCTGTTGGCCAGGATCACGCGCGGCGCCCACTCATGGGTACGCATGACGCCGACGGGCCGACCGGACTGGACCAGCATGGTCTCGTCCTTCTCCAACGTGGTCAGCGTGCGGACCATCGCGTCGAACGACTTCCAGTCGCGCGCCGCCTTGCCCGTGCCGCCGTAGACAACCAGGTCGTCAGGGTTCTCGGCGTTCTCGGGGTCGAGGTTGTTCATGAGCATCCGCAGCGGGGCCTCAGTGGTCCACGACTTGGCGGTCAGGGTCGTGCCGCGAGGTGCGCGGACGGGGCGGGCGCCTTCCATGACGAATCTCCTTGTTCGGTATGACGGCTGGTTCAGCGAAGTGGGCCGGTGACGGTCTCGACAGCCCGCAGGGCAGCGCCGGTGGCGACGAGCTGGACCGCCGCCTCGATCTCGGGAGCCAGGAAGCGGTCGGGGCCGGGGCCCGCAGTGGTCTGGCGCAGGGCGTCGATGACCGCGCCAGTGGCGGGCGACGGCTGCAGAGGGGCCCGAAGCTGTATGCCGCGCGCGGCCGTCAGCAGCTCGACCGCAAGCACGCGGGTGAGGCCGTCGACGGACCGACGCAGCTTGCGCGCGCCGGACCAGCCCATCGACACGTGGTCCTCCTGCATCGCCGAGCTCGGGATCGAGTCGACGCTCGCCGGTGCCGCTAGCCGCTTCATCTCCGAAACGACTGCGGCAGCGGTGTACTGGGCGATCATGTGTCCCGAGTCGACACCGGGGTCATCGGCCAGAAACGCGTTGAGGCCGTGGCTGCGCGATACGTCCAAGAATCGATCGGTCCGACGCTCGGAGATGCTCGCGACATCGGCAGCCACGATGGCCAGGAAGTCCAGCACATAGGCCACGGGCGCACCGTGGAAGTTGCCGTTGGACTCCACCCGCCCATCAAGGGTGATGACGGGGTTGTCCACGGCAGCGGCAAGCTCACGGCTTGCGACCAGCGCGGCGGGGTCGATGGTGTCGCGTGCGGCGCCGGCCACCTGCGGCGCGCACCGCAAGGAGTAGGCGTCCTGCACCCGCGGGCAGTCCTCGTTGGCATGGCTGGCCCGGATCGGGCTTCCCGCCAGGATGGTACGCAGGTTGGCGGCCGAGGCAGCCTGGCCCGGGTGGGGGCGCAGTGCCTGCAGGTCGGCAGCGAACACGTTGTCGGTGCCGAGCAGACCCTCGACGCTCATCGCGGCCGTGACGTCGGCGACCTTGAGCAAACCTCGCAGGTCCGTGATGGCGAGGACG
>DASVHT010000119.1:0-7531 GCA_036382455.1 Dermatophilaceae bacterium | reverse complement strand
TTGGGCTCTGGTTGCCCTGAAACCACCGTCTGACGCCCAAATAGACGTCGAACTGGTGGTTTGGCCGCAAGGAGAGGTCGGCACGGCCGTTCGGGGTGGCAGGCTGGGGGCGTGCTGAACATGACCGCGCAAGAGTTCGAGGAAGCCGTCGGGGACGCACTTGACGATGTCCCGGCCGAGCTGCTCGGACTCATGGACAACGTGGTGTTCCTCGTGGAGGAAGAGCCACCGCCGGGTGACCCGGACCTGCTCGGCGTCTATGACGGGACTCCGTTGACCGAGCGCGACAGCGGCTGGGCTGCCGGTGCACTGCCGGACCGGATCACCATCTTCAGAGGACCCACCCTGCGCATGTGTCAGACGCGTGAGGAGATCCTGGACGAGGTCGCGGTCACCGTGGTCCACGAGATCGCCCATCATTTCGGCATCGACGACGAACGGCTACGCGAGCTCGGGTGGGACTGAGGCGTCCCCCGGGATTCAGACGAGTGCGCTCTGGGCCTTCCAGCCGGCGAAGTCATAGACCCAGACGCCGATGCCCTCGGTCGGTTTGAAGGCGCGGGAGGAGCCCGTGAACTTGACCACGTCACCCATCTTGGAGTTGTTGAACATCCACTGGGCATCGGCAGGAGCCATGTTGGTGCAGCCGTGCGACACGTTCTGGGTGCCCTGGGCATTGACCGACCACGGCGCGGAGTGGATGAACTCCCCCGTCCATGTCAGTCGCAGGTTCCACTGGGTCTTGATCTTGTAGTAGTTGGGGTTGCCCTTGGGGATACCCACCGTCGCCGAGTCCATCACGATGGAGCTGTTGCGCTCGATGATGACCTTGGTGCCGTAGCGAGTCTCCGTCAGTGGTCCGGGCTTGCCGGTGCTCACCTTGAAGGTGCGGAGGACGGCACCACCCCGACGAACAGTCATGGTGTAGGCCTTCATGTCCACCGTGCTCACCATGGAGGAACCCACGGTGAAGCTCGTCTGGTCATCACCTGCGATCCATTTGTCGTCACCGGTCTGCAAACCGTGCAGCGGCGTGGACAGAGTGACTTTGGTGCCCGGGGTCCAGAAGTCCTTGGGGCGCCACATCAGCTGTCGGTTGTCGAGCCAGCCCCAGGCACCCTGCTGCTCCGGAACGGTCGTGACCTTGACCCGCTTCTCGACCTCGGCGCGCTCTGCCTTCGTGATGACGCCCGATACGAACTGGACGATGACAGGCATCCCGACGCCGACGGTGCCACCGTTGGGGATGAGGCCGTACGTCGCGGTGACCTTGGGCTTGAGGGTCGTGAACGTCGACTTCGTCGATGTCGCCGTGCCGTCAGGTCCGGTCGCTGCGATGGTGAACGTGTATGCCGTAGACGGACGAAGCAGGTCGGTGGCCGTCCAGACCCCGTCAGGACCAGCCTGTCCCGGGACAGTGACTCCTTTGGCGTCCACGAGTGTCACCGAGCCCAAGGTGCCGGATGACGCCTTGACGGTGATCGGGGCGTTGGGCAGGACGCCAGTGCTCAGATCCGCAGGAGACACCTCGAGCACCGCCGGGGTCGTCTCGGGCGTCGGTGTCGTCGTCGGTGAGGCCTGCTTCGACCCAGACCCTGTGCCCGCACCGGCCGTGCCGACCGACAAGCCCTGACAGGCGGTCAGCAGGACGCTCAGCACTAACAGGGCAGCGGCGTAACCGTGCCTTCGCTGGACCCTCATCGATGTTGCCACAACGTCAACCGACTTTCAGATCATGGCCTCTGGCCGATGGTTCACCGCGCCCCCGTTAGGCCGGCCACTGAGGAAGGCGCCCAAAACCCCAGAGACTGCGTTCACAAGAAGCAAGACGCGCCTCGCGCGTGAGAATCCAGTCTCTTCGGACGTCGGCTCCAGAGTACTCCATACACATCGGTGGGTCCGAACGCAGGAGCGTCAGACGGCGTTCTCCCCACGGAAATACTCGAACGTCCAGCCGATGGTAGCCACGGTGGCCAGGCACAGGCCGATGATGAACAGCCACCAACCGACGGCCAGACCCAGGAATACGACCGCAGCCGACGCCCCTACTGCCAGCGGCCACCAGCTGTGGGGGCTGAAGAACCCGTACTCTCCCTCGGCAACCGAGATCAGGGCCAGGGGGTCATCTTCAGGACGGGGGTCCAGCTTGCGGCCGGTCCACCAGAGGTAGAAGCCGATCAGAGCCGACAGACCGGCGCACAGGAGCAGCCCGAACGGCCCGACAGGCTCGCGCCAGTGGGTGGCCGTGCCGTAGATGAGCCCGACGAGGGTGAAGAACGAACCGATCCAGATGAACAGCTTGTACTCGACCTTCATCGCTCGTCGCCACCCGACGCACCTTGATCGGTCGTGCTGCTGCCAGGCGGCACTCCACCATGACCCGCCTCCCACGGATCAGGGGCGCCCAGCAGCGTGTCCAGGACCAGCTGGTCGGCAACGGGGGCGTCATACTGGGCGGCCTCGGGGTGGTGCAGGTCGAAGGCAGGACGCTCGGAGCGGATCCGCGGGATCGACTCGAAGTTGTGACGCGGCGGCGGGCAGGACGTGGCCCACTCCAGTGACGCGCCGTAGCCCCAGGGGTCGTCCGTCTCGACCAGTGGCGCGGTGCGATAGGTCTTCCACACGTTGTAGAGGAAGGGGATCGTCGAGGCGCCGAGCAGGAAGGCACCGACGCTGGAGACCTGGTTCATCCACGTGAAGCCGTCCTCGGGCAGGTAGTCCGCGTAGCGACGCGGCATACCGACGACTCCGAGCACGTGCTGGATCAGGAACGTCGTGTGAAAGCCGATGAACAGCATCCAGAAGTGAATCTTGCCCAGTCTCTCGTCCAGCATTCGCCCGGTGAACTTGGGCCACCAGAAGTAGAAACCGGCGAACATGGCAAAGACAACGGTGCCGAAGACCACGTAGTGGAAGTGGGCCACCACGAAGTAGGTGTCGGTGACATGGAAGTCCAGGACCGGGCTGGACAAGATGATGCCGGTCAACCCACCGAACAGGAACGTCGTCAGGAAGCCCAGCGCCCACAGCATGGGTGTCTCGAAGGAGAGGGACCCGCCCCACATCGTGCCGATCCAGTTGAAGAACTTCACCCCCGTCGGCACCGCGATGAGCATGGTCATGATGGCGAAGAACGGCAGCAGCACCTGGCCCGTCGCGTACATGTGGTGTGCCCAGACGCTGACCGAAAGGGCCGCGATCGCGATGGTCGCGAAGATCATGCCCTTGTAGCCGAACAGCGGCTTGCGCGAGAACACCGGCAGGATCTCGCTGATGATGCCGAAGAACGGCAGCGCGATGATGTAGACCTCGGGGTGGCCGAAGAACCAGAACAGGTGTTGCCAGAGCAGGGCTCCGCTGTTGGCCGGATCGAACACGTGCGCCCCGAGTCGGCGGTCCGCCCCCAAGGCCAGCAGCGCGGAGGCCAGCACAGGGAAGGCCATCAGGATCATGATCGAGGTCACCAGGATGGTCCAGGTGAACAACGGCATCCGGAACATCGTCATGCCGGGAGCGCGCAGGCAGATGATCGTGGTGATGAAGTTGACCGCGCCCAGGATGGTCGCGAAACCACCCATCGCCAGGCCGAAGACCCACAGGTCACCGCCGAGGCCGGGGCTGTAGGTCACGTCCGAGAGCGGCGCGTAGGCGAACCAGCCGAACGACGCTGCGCCCCCGGGGGTGAGGAATCCGGCGCTCGCGATCAGCCCGCCGAACAGGTACAGCCAGTAGGCCAGCATGTTCAGCCGTGGGAACGCCACATCCGGCGCGCCGATCTGGATCGGCATGAGGGCATTGGCGAATCCTGCGAACAGGGGCGTCGCGAACAGCAGCAGCATGATGGTGCCGTGCATGGTGAAGAGCTGGTTGTACTGCTCGGGGTTGTCCACGATCTGCAGGCCGGGCTGGAAGAGCTCGGCCCGGATGAGAAGGGCGAGCAGCCCACCGATCATGAAGAAGGCGAAGGAGGTGATGAAGTACAGGTTGCCGATCACCTTGTGGTCTGTCGTGGTGACCCACCTGACCACCGTCTGACCCCGGGAGCGGCGACGTACGGGCTGGTCGAGCCGAGGAGGCGGGCTCAGGTTCACGGTGGCCATCAGCTGCTTCCGTCCTTGGGAACGTACTGCTGGTCGCCGGGCGCGATCTTCGCGCGGCTCAGGCTGTTGTCAAGCAGGCCGACGTTGCCCTTGTCCCTGAGCTCGGCCATGTGAGCGTCATAGTCGGCCTGGGACACGACCTTGACCTGGAAGAGCATCTGCGAGTGGTAGGCGCCACACAGCTCGGCACACTTGCCCTCGAAGGTGCCGATCTCGGTGGGGATGATCTGGAAGCGGTTGACCTTGCCGGGGAGCATGTCCATCTTCATGAGGAACTGCGGCACCCAGAAGGAGTGGATGACATCTCGGGCGGTGAGGACGAACTCGACCCGCTTGTTCACCGGGAGGTAGAGCGCCGGCACGGTGGCGGCCACGCCCGGCTGCCCGGTCAGCTCGGCCTGGGTCCCCGACTCGAAGGTGCGGGCATCGACGTAGTTGAAGTCCCAGCTCCATTGTTTTCCGACCACGTTGACCGTCAGGTCAGGCTTCTTCGAGGTGTCCAGCAACGCGGTCTCGTCGCGGGCGGTGTAGAAGAACAGGACGGCGATCATGAAAAGCGGGACGACGGTGTACAGGATCTCGATCGGCACGTTGTAACGCAGCTGCTCGGGCAGGCCGATGTCGTCCTTGCTTCGACGGTAGGCCACCACGCACCAGAGGATCAGCCCCCAGACCAGCACGCCGACGCCCAGAGCGGCCCACCACGAGCCGGTCCACAAGGATGTGATGCGGCTGCTCTGGTTGGTCACGCCGTGCGGCAGCAAACCCCGGGAGAGTGCCTCGCCGCAGCCGCTGAGGACCACGGCGCAGGTCAGGGCCACACCGGTGATGGTCAGCCCTCGCCTCTTGAGAGGTGCGGAAGTGTCATCGTACCTACGCAAGGTGCGCACCTTCCATGACTCAGGGACCGGCCAACCGAAGAAATGCTATCCCAGACTCGTGTCGTGGGAAGGGGCTAACGTCGGGGCGTGGCGCGACACCCTGACACCGATCTGTCGGTCGCCCGTCGCCGCGTGCTGCTCGACGCCGCCAGCGCCCCGATGCTGCCCGCCGCGAGGGCAACCCTGATTGCTGCCATGGACGCGGGCTGGGCGGACCCACGACGGCTCTACGCCGAGGGGCGAGCCGCGAGGGCGCTGCTTGACCAGGCGCGCGAGGTGCTCGCCGACGGGCTCGGTGTGCGTCCCCCGGAGGTCTCCTTCCTGCCTGGAGGCCCCACAGCGCTGCGTGCTGGCCTGGAGGGACTGCGGTATGCCGGACGCCGCCGTGGCGCGCGCCTGGTCGCCACGGCCGTCGAACACTCCGTGATCCTGACCGCTGGCCGTTACCACGCCGCACAGGCCGCCGAGCCTTCGCTGTTCGCCGAGGTGCCGGTGGACCGGATGGGACGGGTGGACCTGTCAGCTCTGGAGCAGGCGGTGGCCGTCACCGGCACCGTCGTTGCCGCGGTCCAGTCCGCCAACGCGGAGGTCGGCACCCGGCAGCCCCTCGAACAGGCGCACGCGATGTGCCGCACGCAGGGAGTACCACTGTTGGTGGACGCCATGGCTTCGCTCGGACGTGACCCGGCGCCCGCGCACTTCGACGTCCTGGCAGCTGATGCCCGTTCGTGGGGTGGCCCGGCCGGGTTGGGTCTGCTTGTCGTCCCCGAGCGCACCCGGTGGCAACGCCCCGGCCCGGTCGGCCAGGTCGAGCACGATCGCACCGACGTCGATCCGGTGGTCGCGATCGCCATGGCCGCAGCTGAGGCCTGGCGGCAGACCCAGGCGACCCGCGTGGACCAGGCCGCCCGGTCCCGAGCCATCGTGCAGCGACTGCGTGCCGCGGTCGCCGACCTGCCTGACGTGGACGTGGTCGGGGATGCGGACGACTGCCTCCCCCACGTCCTCACGTTCTCCCTGCTGTATGTCGACGGCGAGGCTCTCTCGATCGAGCTCGACCGTCGGGGCTTCGCCGTCGGGTCCGGCTCGGCGTGCACCTCGAGCACACTCCAGCCAAGTCACGTCCTGGCGGCGATGGGGGTGCTTACCCATGGGAATGTTCGAATCACGTTGCCGTTGGCGGCGATTGGCCCGACTCTCGAAGAAGATATCGACCGGTTCATCACCGAGCTGCCCGTTGCCGTGGCTGCCGTTCGGGCACATCTGGGGGCGTCTGACCTGTGAAGCAGATCGAGGTCGACGCGCGAGGGCTGCGCTGCCCCCTGCCCGTGATCCATCTCGCCACCGCCGCCCGAGACGCACCAGCCGGCACCCTCATCACAGTGCTGGCAACCGATCCCGCTGCCCGCCACGACATCCCGGCATGGTGCCGCATGCGCGACCATGAGCTGCGCGAGATGGCTGAGGTGTCCCAGACGGCGGTGGCCGACGCGGCACCTCCCGCCGACCCGGCATACCTGCGTTTCGTCGTGGTGGTGCGTCCTCACCCGCCAAAGGCCTCGGGGGCAGACACCAGCAGTGCCCTCTGAAGCCGGGCGATGTAGTCGCTGCGTGGGACCTCGCAGACACCCAGGCTCGCCAGATGTGGGGTGACCCATTGGACGTCGATGAGCCGGCGGGGCTCGCCATCCGCGAAGGCCAGGTCACAGAGGCCAATGAGCGCGCACTTGGATGCGTCGGTCGCACGGTGGAACATCGACTCCCCCGCGAACAACCCGCCGAGGACCAGGCCGTAGAGACCGCCCATGAGCTCCCCGTCGCTCCATGCCTCGACCGAGTGCGCCCATCCAAGCTCGTGCAGGCGCATGTAGGCCGCGGAGATCTCCGGCGTGATCCAGCGGCCGTCACGCGACGGATCAGCGCAGGCCGCGACGACCTCTGAGAATGCTGTGTCAACGCGAATCTCGAAGTGACGTAAGGACTTTCGCAAGGACCGGCTGATCCTGACGTGACCGGGCAGCAGGACCCCTCGCGGGTCCGGCGACCACCATCCGGTCGGTGGGCCGCCGTCCTCGCCCACCCCCATGGGGAACAACCCTGCGCGATAGCCCATGAGTAGCGTGCCCGGTTCGAGGTCGGCGCCGACGCCGACGAGATCGTCCCCTGGCGTCGCCTGGTCGAGATCCAGCTGCCAACGTGAAGCCCGGGGCTCGACCGGCATGCGAATCAGGCAGACCGCTCAGGGGCGCGGGCAGGTGACGTGGGGCTCGATCTCCTCGCACGCCTGGGCGCCATATGCCTCCGTGAACCGCTCGAGGAACCGCCGACGACCCAGCTCATACTCCTGCGTCCCTACCGTCTCCACGACGTACGTCGCCAGCATCGAGCCGGTCTGCGCCGAGCGCTCGTGACCCAACCCCCACGCGAGACCGCTGAGGAAACCGGCCCGAAAAGCGTCGCCGACACCGGTCGGGTCAGCCTTGCGCACTTCGTTGGCCACAAAGACCTCGATCGGCTCCTCGCCATTCGTGGCGATGAGCGCGCCGTTCT
>DASVHT010000118.1:0-6577 GCA_036382455.1 Dermatophilaceae bacterium | reverse complement strand
TGCCCGTGAGTTTCACCGGAGGATGTCCCGGGACAGTTTGTGCGCGGGGAGCGTCCCCGCGACCCTCCGTCCAGAGGAAGATCCCGGCAAACCCTATTCGCATGTTGCCAGCGCCATCGATGACCCCGACCCCGGCCTCTTCCAAGAGCCGCCGAGCCTCCTCGGTCGTCGTTCGGGCGACCAAGAGCAGGCAGCTTCCCTTTGGTAATGCCCGGGCGTACTCGGCGAGTTGCCGTGCTGCCGCGGCGTTGGTGATCCGCTGGGTCTTGAGCTCGACGACGTGTGTCACGTCGCCGGCACGGATCACAATGTCCGGGCGGCCCTTGGTTCGCGTCGTCGGCTCGACGGCGACTCCCGGGATGTCCTGGAGGATCCTCAGTACGTCCCTCTCAAGGGGGCCCCTGATATTCACGAGATAGTCCTTATTCACAATAGAAGTGAATATAGCCTAGTCAGTGAATATAGGCAACAGGCCCACGGCGTCGGCTCGCGTGAGCAACTGCTGTGCCAACTGCTCACTGTGCCAACTGCTGTGCTTTGCTGCTGTACTTCGCCCCCACGTATCACAACGGCCCTCATCCCGGAACGGGAGAGGACCTTTGACCTGCGGTTTCATCGGTGGAGCTGAGGGGACTCGAACCCCTGACCCCCTCGTTGCGAACGAGGTGCGCTACCAGCTGCGCCACAGCCCCGTGGTGCGGACGAAACGATAACACCGTGGCGCGTCGAGTCAGAAACGAACGACTCCGTCATGCGGTCGCGAACGCGCGGGGATCAGGCCCCGGCCGCGCGGCGGTCCAGAAGCCCGTCGAGCTCATCCTCTTCGACCAGCCCGTCAAAGCTCGACGGTTGTGCCGGCGCAGGCTCGATGGCCGGTGTCGGAGCAGGTTCCGGACGCTCGGCCCTGGCCTTGAGAGTGTACGTGGGCGGCGGCACGGGGACAGGGGCCCAACCCGACAGATCGGCTTCGGCGGGCCCGGCCAGCTCAGCGACCTCAGCCCCACTGGTAACCCCAGTCACAACCGCTGCCTCGGAAGAAGTAGGCAGGGCTGCAGACTGGGTGGCGGCGGAAGTTGTCCGACGGGCCGGGGTCGCGGTTCTGCCGACGGCGGCCTTGGAACGACGCACAGACGCCGTGGCCCGGCGAGCGGAGCGCTCGGCCACGGCGGCGTGACGCAACCACCCGAAGTCAACTATCACGATGGCCAGGGCTGCGGGGACACTCCACCACGGCAGGACGGCGAAGCCAGCCAGCGGCGGGACAGCTAGCGCGAGCGACAACGACGCCAGGAGCGACAAGCCGCGAACGCGACGGGCCGACATACCGGCCAGGGTGTGGAAGATGCGGGTTGCGCGCACCGCGGCCGCGGGACGCGTCGAGACATGGGGGGTCGGGGTCTGCGCACGATTCACCACAACCTCTGGACGAGACGGACGTGCTGGGCTGACGGCGTACGAACGCGGCTGTGGCAACGACAGGTCGAGCTCGGGCAGCGGCGTGCGACGCTCGAGAACGCGCATGGCATCGGAGAACCGGTCGACAGATCGGGCCGTGGCCAGGTGCTCGCGGCGGCGGACCCAGTGCTGAAGCAGATAGGTAGCCCAGATGGCAATGATGACAAGGAAGATGAGACCGCTGGGCTGCACGGACACGAGATTAGAGTGCTCCGCGGCCCTACCCGTGGACCCGCCTCGGTGTGTCGCTGAAGTGACTGGTGTTACGAGTGGTTCCAGCGCTCCACGAGCGAGGAGCGCCCCAGGTCCTCGGTCGTCAGGGCGAAGGAGCGGTGGTCACGCCAGTCCCCGGCGATATGCAGATAGCGCAGCCTCATGCCTTCGTCGCGAAAACCCAGCTTCTCGACGACCCGCAGGCTCGCCGAGTTCTCAGGTCGGATGTTTACCTCGACGCGATGCAGCCCCAGCGCGATGAAGGCATGGTCGCAGGCGGCAGCGAGCGCCAGTGGCATAATCCCTTGTCCTGCAACGGATTTGGCCACCCAGTAACCCGCTGACGCGGATCGGAAGGAGCCCCACGCGATCCCGAAGAGATGCATCTGGCCAACCAGTCTCCCCTCGGTCTCGATGACAAAGGGCTGGAGCCGACCGTCATCGGCCTCGCGGTCGAACTGCCGAACCAGCTGGCGGAAAGCCAGCCGCGAGGCCGTCCGTTCGGGCGAGGTGGCCTCCCACGGCCGTAGCCACTCGATGTTCTCGGCCCTGAGGGTCTCCCACTCGCGACGGTCCTTGCTGCGCAGGGCTCGAAGGATCACCGGGGCACCGCCGATCCTTCGAGCCGTCAGGGTCACCGGCCAGAGACCGCTGGTCAATGGTCACCGCCGTGAATCTGCGAAAGAGCATGTGCGACAACGGGTTGGAGCACGGCGAGCCCGTCGCGCACGCCTCCGGTCGAACCGGGCAGGTTGACGACCAGGGTCCGACCGGCCAGGCCGCTAACGCCGCGGGACAACATGGCCGAGGGTATGCCGGCCTGCACACCTGCCGCTCGAATTGCCTCGGCGATCCCGGGCACGAGCCGGTCCACGACCCGCCTCGTCGCCTCAGGCGTGCCGTCGTTGGGGGTCAGGCCGGTACCGCCGGTGGTCACAACCAACGAGGCACCCGTCGAGGTCGCAGCACGCAGTGCCGCCTCGACATCGGGCCCGTCGGCAACCACCACAACCTCGCCCACAACGAGCCCCCAGCCGCGCAGCGCCTCGGCGATGATCGGCCCGGACCGGTCCGGATAGATCCCTGCAGCCGCCCGGGTCGAGCACGTGATGACCACTCCAAGGCGGTCGTCGGCAGAGCGCTCGCCAGCAAGGGGCTCGTCGGTCATGACTCCACCCAGTCCCCGGACCTGCCGCCGGACTTGGCGGTGACGCGCACATCCGTGATCCGCCCATGTTTGTCCACGGCCTTGACCATGTCGATCAGCGCCAACGCCCCCACGGACACAGCAGTGAGCGCCTCCATCTCCACACCCGTGCGGTCAGCCGTGCGGACCGTCGCGGTCAGGTCCACGCCGGCGTCAACCACCACGAGGTCGACCTCGACGGCGTGGACGCTGATCGGGTGAGTCAGGGGGATCAGGTCGGGTGTGCGTTTGGCCGCTTGGATCCCCGCGATGCGGGCAACGGCGAGCGCGTCGCCCTTGGGCACACTGCCCTCTCGCAGGGCAGCCACGGCAGCAGCCGAAAGCAGCACACGACCGACGGCGGTCGCCGAACGGACCGTGACGTCCTTGGCCGAGACGTCGACCATGTGCGCCGAACCGTCGGCGCGCACGTGGGTCAGATGCGGCTCCGTCATGGCGCGTCCACGATCGGTCCCAGCGGGTGGCAGCGCACATGGTCGCCAGCCCTGACCAACGTGACGTCAGCGGGTATGACGGCCAGCGCGTTCGCTCCCGCAAGGCTGCCGAGCGCGTGTGAACCCTGCAGTCCCGCAATGGCCACGGTGTACCCAGAACGGCTGCGGGAAAGCACGACCCGGGCAAACTGGACCTTGCCTTCCGGTGCATTCCAGTCATGGGCGGCCACCGCAGTCACCAGGGGTGACTCGTGCTGGGCACGCCCGGCCATCACCCTCAGGGCAGGCGCGACGAACACCTCGAACGAGACCATCGCGCTCACCGGGTTGCCCGGGAGGGTGAACACCGGGACCTCGTCGTCACCGAGAACGCCGAAACCCTGCGGCATGCCAGGCTGCATCGCGACACTGTCAAAGCTCACGGTCCCGACGCGGGAGAGCACCTCCTTGACGGTGTCGAAGGCGCCCATGCTGACTCCCCCTGTCGTGATGACGGCATCGGCACGCAGCAGCTGGCTCTCGATCGTGGCGAGGACCGTCTGGGCGTCATCGCGCACACAACCGATGCGGAACGGGATGCAGTCCAGGGCCCGAACGGCCGCGGTGAGCATGAGGCCGTTGCTGTCCACGACCTGACCAAAGCCGGGACGCGTGCCCGGCTCGATGAGCTCATCTCCGGTGGAGACGACCACCACACGGGGCTTGGGGGTGACCATGACCCGGCCGCTGCCCACTGCCGCGAGCAGGGCGATCTGGCGGGGTTCGAGACGGGTGCCGGCACGCATCACCACGTCACCGGCGGTGACGTCCTCGCCGGCTTGACGCACGCTCTGGCCGACAGCCACCGGCGCCGAGAAGGTGACAGTGACCAGGCCCCCATCGGTGAGCTCGACCGGAACGACGGCATCGGCGCCATGGGGCATCGGCGCACCGGTCATGATCCGCATGCTCTGGCCGGGCGCGAGGCTGAGCGCCTGGGTGTTGCCTGCGGCGATGTCGTGGACGACGGGCAACGTGACCGGAGCCCTCTTGCCGGCACCCGCGACATCGGCGGCATGGACGGCATACCCGTCCATGGAGGAGTTCGTGAAGCCGGGGAGGCCGACCTCGCTGGTCACGTCCTCGGCAAGGACGCAGCCCTGGGCATCAAGCAGGTTCAGACCTATGGGCGGCAGCCGGCGCACGGTCCCGACGATGCGTGAGAGGTGCTCCACGACGGTGATCACGGTGTTGCTGAGTCCTGTGCTGCAAAGTCCGTTGCTGCAGAGTCCCTCTCGGCCACGAATCCCGTGAGCCAGGAAGAGAAGTCCGGGCCCAGCTCCCGATGGTCAACGGCCAGCCGGACCACGGCCTTGAGGTAGTCGAGCCGGTCGCCGGTGTCATACCGACGGCCTCGGAAGATGACGCCGTGCACACCGCCTCCGGCCTCGGAGGACTCGGCGCGCTCCTGAAGCGCATCCGTCAGCTGGATCTCGTTGCCGCGCCCGGGCTGGGTCTTGGCCAGGGTCTCGAATATCGACGGGTCCAGGACGTAACGCCCGATCACCGCCAGGTTGCTCGGCGCCTCGGCTGCCTCAGGCTTCTCAACCAGCCCCGTGACGCGAACCACGGATCCGTCATCGCCCTCGCGCGAATCGGTGTCGATGGCGGCGCACCCATAGAGATGAATCGACTCCAGCGGCACCTCCATCAGAGCGATCACGCTGCCGCCCTTGGCCGCTCGCACCTCGATCATCGCCTCGAGCAGGTGATCCCTGTCATCGATCAGGTCGTCGCCGAGCAGGACGGCGAACGGGTGGTTGCCGACATGGTCCCGAGCGCACAAGACGGCATGACCCAGGCCCAGCGGCTCGCCCTGTCGCACGTAGTGGATGATGCCGAGGTCGGTGGACTTGCGAACGCGCGCGAGACGCACCTCGTCACCCTTGGCCTCCAGCGCACGTTCAAGCTCCCAGTGACGGTCGAAATGGTCCTCGAGCGCGGTCTTGTTGCGTCCGGTCACCATGAGGACGTCGTGCAGCCCGGCGCGCGTGGCCTCCTCGACGACGTACTGGATGGCTGGCTTGTCGACGACCGGCAGCATCTCCTTGGGCGTGGCCTTGGTCGCGGGCAGGAAGCGGGTGCCCATGCCGGCTGCAGGAATCACAGCCTTGGTGACGGTGCCCCGTGAGAGCTCGGATGCGGCGGGTTGCTCGTTCGAGGTCATGGCCCCGACATTAGTCGGACAGGCGCTTGCTCCGGGCGATGTGGGCGCGCCAGCGGCACCGGTGCGACGACTCAATCCTCGATACCGGTCATGATCGGCGTCTTCCCCACGCGCATCTCGCTGGGCGAAGGTGCCACAATCCCCGCATGAGTCAAGCGGCCGGGCCCGCAACCCCGGCGGACAAGCAGACATTGCGGCGCCAGCTGCGGGCGCAGCGCCGATCCCGTGCGCCGGGTCGGGACCGAGGCGCCGACGGCGCCGCCATCGCGGCAGCCACCAGCACGCTGCTGGACACGCTCCCCGCCTCACCCTCGCGCGCCGGTGAGCACCCGTCATACGGCGTCCAGCCTTGCGTGGCGATCTATCGCTCACTGCCTACAGAGCCGCCCACCGAGGCTCTTGCCGAGATGCTGCTCGTGCGCGGCCTGAAGGTGGTCGTGCCCGAGATGTTGCCCGACAAGGACCTCGACTGGCACGAGCTACGGGCCGACGGCAGTGAGGGGCCCAGGCTCGGCCTTGACGGGATCACCGCGGCACGCATCATCCTGGCGCCGGCCCTCGCGGTCGACCACAGCGGCACCCGGCTCGGACAAGGTGGCGGAAGCTACGACCGGGCGCTTTCACGACGCCACCTGGGGGCAGTCATGGTGGCCATCGTCAACGACGAGGAGTATGCCGCGTGGCCGCTGCCCAGCGACGCCCACGACGTGCGCATGAACGCCGTCATCACCCCCGGTCGAGGCTTCACGCCGATCGAGGGCTCCGGATCAGTTGCCTGAAGCATCAGGGGTCAACGTCAGCTCCGCACCGCTGCCGGCTAGGACCGCCTTCTGGCTGAACGGCCACGGATACGTGTCATTCAGGACCCACGCATCTGCCTGGTCGACATAGTTCGCGTCGTAGGGGTGACCGGAGTTGCCACTCTGGTTGACCCATCTGGACGCGTCGAGATCGCCCAGGTTGACGACCATCCGCATCGACGGAGCCCAGTCCACCTGATATCCCTTGCTGGCCTTCCAGCCGTTGGCGTCGACGATGGAAGACCCACCGGGCATCTGCCAG
>DASVHT010000117.1:0-6033 GCA_036382455.1 Dermatophilaceae bacterium | reverse complement strand
AAACTGCCGCTGTTTCTCGCCGTGACCGTCGGCTGCGTCGGGGTTGTCGTGGTCGCCGTGTGGTATCGACTTGCGGCTGGCTGGCCCGCGCATCTTGGCGTCCGGGTGAGTTCGGCGGTGCTCTCGGTGGTGCTTCCGCTTCTCGCGCTGGGGTGGATGCTCGGCGGTCCGCTCCAGCCCGGCTGGGCCCTCAAGGCCGGCACGCCCGCCTCCCTGCTAATCCACCACACTTCTGCTGGGGGGTCCGGGACGTCGAGCCCTGCACGCCAGAAATCTTCTCCGCAGCGGCTGCCCGACGCACCGTTTACGGCGCCGCTGGTCGGGTCGGTTGCTCAGAGCGCACCGAATCAGAACGGGGAGATCGCGATTCGCATCCACGCGACCACCGGTGGGGGGACCAACGGTGTGCTCGACATTGTTCTTGACGGTACGCCGTCCGACGGGGGTGGGGTGAGCTTGACGGGAAGCCAGGTCAGCTTTGGGACAGCGTCCCAACCGCAGCAGTACACGGGTCAGCTCACCGATCTGCGCGGCGGCGTGCTGCAGATCTCCACGCGGGACAGCAGCGGCCGGCGGCTCGCGTTATCCGTCACCGTGAACCTCAACGGCGCCCGGGTCACCGGCCAGCTGTCCGCCAGCTCGGGCAGCGAACAGTGACCCCGGCAGCACCGGTCGCCCTCGCCCCTGTGGGACTACCTCGGCTTCTGCTTGGCGGTCCCGATCCGGTGCGGCCGATGCCCCTGGCCGAGCACCTGGACCACCACGGGGGGTTTCTCCTGCGCGGCTTCGGGGGGGATCGCGGCCCCATGATGTTGATCGACGCGGTCGAGCGGGCCGGCCTGACCGGACATGGTGGAGCCGGCTTCCCCACCGCTCGCAAGATGCGCGCCGTCGCCGGGCGCCGGCGGCCGATAGTGGTGGTCAACGCTGCCGAAGGTGAACCCGCCTCGCGCAAAGACGCCCTCCTCATGCGTACCCGGCCGCATCTGGTGCTGGACGGCGCCGTGCTCGCCGCGGACGCCGTCGGCGCCCGCGAGGTCATCGTGGCGCTGCACGCCGGGCCTTCTTCGGTCCAGGCCGCGGTCCGGGAGCGACAAGCAACAGGTCTTGGCTCAGTCGCCATCACGGTGGTGACTGTGCCGCAGGAGTATGTGGCCAGCGAGGAATCCGCGCTGGTCCGGTTCTTGTCCGGCGGTCCCGCGCTACCAACGTTCACGCCGCCGCGACCCTATGAGCGAGGGGTCAACGGCCGGCCCACACTCGTCCAGAACGCAGAGACCCTCGCGCACCTGGCGCTGATCGCCCGCCACGGCGAACAGTGGTTCCGCTCCGTAGGAACGTCAGCCGCGCCGGGTTCCTTGCTCGTCACGGTCGCCGGAGCCGTGCAGCGGCCCGGGGTGTACGAGCTGGCATTCGGGGTGCCGCTGAAGGCCGCGTTCGATGCCGCAGGTGGTTTCACCGAGCCGGTGCAGGCCGTCCTGGTCGGCGGTTACTTCGGGGCCTGGCTCAACGCCGAAACCGCGCTGCAGGTGCCCCTGACCCCCGCCGATCTGATCGCAGCGGGCGCCGCGCTTGGCGCTGGGGTTCTGCTGGCCCTACCCGCGTCGGCGTGCGGGGTAGCCGAGAGCCAACGGGTGGCTTCGTGGCTCGCCACTCAAAGCGCGGGACAGTGCGGCCCCTGCACCTTGGGGTTGCCCGCGATCGCCGACGACTTCGCTGTGTTGAGCCAAAGTGGCCACACCACGAACGTCGGCAACCGGCTGGAGCGCCGGCTGCGCCTGGTACAGGGACGCGGAGCGTGCCACCACCCGGACGGCGCGGCCCGCTTCGTCGCCAGCGCGCTAAAGACGTTCGCAGCCGACCTCGCCCGCCATCGACGTGGCAACCCTTGCCCACCCTCCCGGTTCCCCGTGCTCCCGCTGCCTGGTAACCCGGGGGGCTCATGACCTCGCGGCTACGGGTCAATCCGATTGCCTGCCAGGCCCACGGGTTGTGCGCCGAACTCCTGCCCGAGCTCATCAGCTTGGATGAATGGGGCTACCCCCTGCTGGATCCGGAGCCGGTGCCCGCCGCGCTGATGGCGCACGCCCGCAGGGCCGTGGCCGCCTGCCGGACCCTTGCGCTGTTGATCACGGAAAGTTCGGCAAACTGACGACATGTCTCCGGGGACAACGGGATAGTCTGTGGCACTTTCACCACCATGGCGGAAACGAGGATCGATGCGCGAACAGGGCGCCGAAGGCGCCGACGGCAACGCCCGCTTGACCGGCGCTGTGGGGATGGTTCTGCTCGTCGTGTTGTTCGTCGAGGGAATCACCATCCTGCAGGTTCGCGAATTGATAACCCTGCACATCTTTCTCGGACTGCTGCTCGTCCCGCCGACCGCGCTCAAGGTTGCCAGCACCGGCTACCGGTTTGTCCGGTACTACCGCCGCAGTCCCAGCTACGTACGTCACGGACCGCCGCCCCCGCTACTGCGTTGGACGGCACCCCTGCTCATCATCTTCACCGCAGCGGTCCTGGCGACTGGTGTAGCCCTGCTCGCCGCAGGCCCTGAACAGCCGGGCCTGCTACTGACCGCACACAAGCTCAGCTTCGTCGTCTGGTTCGCTTTGATGGCGCTACACGTACTGAGCCACGTCAGGGAAGCAGTGGTGTTGTCGGGGTGGGATTGGTGGCCACGCGCGGATCGCGCCCGTCCCCGCGGGAAAGGACAACGACGCGGGCTTGTCGCGGTCTCGATCGTCACCGGGGTCGCGCTCGGGGCAGTATTGCTACCGGTCGCGTCGCCGTGGACCAACCGCCACGACCTCGGCCGGCACAACCGCGATGCCCGAGGAATGCAGGTAGGCCAAGCCCCCGACAGCCCCGTCCGGCAGATAGCTGTCAGTAGCCCGGGTGGCCGCCCAACCGTCAACGTCAGGGAGTCCTTGAGGCCATAGGCCCAGGCGGCACTGAGATGTCGCCCGGCGCCCTTGGCCAATGACTCCGACGTTCTACCGGCTGCTGCTGCGTACATGGCGATGTGCGCGAAACACGGGGCCCAAGTCGCCCACCCGGCACGGGTCACGGCCGAACTCATTGCCACCAAACCCAATCAGGTCGGGTCGTGGGACATCACCAAACTGCACCGCCCAGCGAATGCGGGTAACCGCAGGCAACTCCTGGGTGGTGACGGCGACGTCGTCGTCGAGCCGAAGGAGCGGGGCGCACTGCGCCAGCGTCAGTGTGGGTGCCGAGGACCTAACGGCTCGCGGTCATCGGCGCCGCGACCCCGATTCGATCTTCACGGTGACTGCGCGGTTCGAATCCGGTCGTGGCTAGGCGGCCTAACCTTCGTCGACCAAAAGCGAAGTAGGCGACGGGCACAGCACCGACCGAGTTGATCAATGTCACGGCGAGTGACCAGCGAAGCTTCGACCCTCGAACTTCACTTGTGGGCCCCGTCGGGCTCGAACCGACGACCTACGGATTAAAAGAGCGACCGAAACCCGTTGGGAAGGCTTGCGATCGGCCAATTCGTGCGTGGTTGGTTGACGCTGGCAGACTCGCTTGAACAGTGTTTTTCACTCATGTGTGCCACAAATGTGCCACGGGACTGCGAAGCGCGTTGCCTCTGACTGATCCCTGACCAGGCCAAAGCCATTGGCCTATGCGTCCTGCTTATGACCGTACCGCTGGCGGGCTGCTTCGCCGGAGGTTCCGACGAGCGAGCCGATGAACGCCCAGGAGTAACCGCGTTCGCGTGCGTGTTTGATCGCGTCTCTGATCGAGCGTTCGGCATCCGATCTTGACAGAACAGCTCGGCGAAGAGCGCCGAACACTGCTGGGTCGCGTTCGTCTGTCGGTGATGGTTCGTACTCCTCGAAACGCTTGGCGAGTTCGTCAGCGTGGTCGAGAATGTGTTGGACGGTACGTGGCATGCTCATCACCCCAGGAATTTCTCAGGTGCTCTCATCGCGTGGACGATGACTGTGCTTGCGCCGCTTTCCGCGACGATCGTTCGTCGCACCCACCTCCAAGTTACCTTGCAGTTGAACCCCATTGCAAAGTAACTTGCACTGGGTTCCCGGACAAGCGTCCGCTGGGATCAAGTACGACAAGACGTGTGGGCAGAGAATCGGATGATGTATTACAATTTGTTGTATGAAGACGCTTACGATCCGCACTGATGCTGAAGTGGAGCAGGCCCTCGAGTCCCTGACCCGGGACGGGCAGTCCCGGTCGGAGGCGACGAGAGCTGCGATCCTGGCCGCCGAGCGAACGCATCGTCGCGCGCTTCTGCGGGCCGAGGCTGAGCAACTGCGTAATGACCCCGACGATGTCTCGTCGTCGCGGGAGTTGGCCGCGGAGATGGACGCCATCCGTGCGTGGTGACCTGTACCGGCTGAAAGCACCCGCGGACGTCCGCGGTCACGAACAAGCCGGTGCTCGCTACGCAGTCGTCGTCCAGTCCGACGATCTCCCGCTCTCGACGTGGATAGTCGCGCCGACCTCGACCGGACGGCGGGGCGCATCGTTCCGTCCCGAGATCGAGATCGACGGCACCAAGACCCGCGTGATGGTCGAACAGCTGACCGTGATCGACCCGCAGGCACGCCTGGGTAAGTTCGCCGGCCGGCTGAACAGTTTCGAGATGCAAGCCGTCGATGCTGCACTGCTGACGGTTCTGGGCCTTGACTAACTACTTCAGCCCTCAGATCCGGGAAGCCTTTCTTGGCGCCTTCAAAGTGGAAAAGACGTACGTGGTGATCATTCGAGCATCGACGTTCCAGAAGCTGGCGGCTTCTCCGTTCAACAACATATTGAAACGAGCGACCAAGGGCTCTCGTCTTGCCGTTGTCGGATGCCTGCCAGGATAGGAGAGCCGTGTCCATTGGGAGAGCCGTGTCCTTTATCAGTGGTGCCATGTACTCGTATGCGGACCTCACCGGCCCAGGTGCGCTGGGGTTGGTGGGTTGCGCGCTGGACGCGGACCCGGACCTGAGGCCGTCGATTCTGGATACCAAGGTGCCACCACGTCGACGGGTGGACTCCAGCGCCGAGGTGATGGCCGAGGCCGAGGCGTCAGGCTTTGCCAAAGATCTGCACCTGTGGTGGCGGGACAGCGGCGCGGGTGGTGAGGGGAGCCTCAATGCCCGGCAACACATGTGGGCACCACAGAACGTCTACTTCGGTATCAAGGAGGACAGGCTACGAGATGAGGAGCACCGTGAGCGGCTGGCGGCCTGGATCCTAGGCGTGGGCGACGCCCACGATTCGTACGTCGGGGAGGTCTACTGGACCACCGCGACGAACGACCACCTCGTCGAGCTGGTTGTCTCACACCGGCGCCGGGCCCGCCGCGCCGATGTTCAGCTCAGCAACGGTACGGGGAGCACGAACGAGTCGCGCTACCTCTGGCCGCACATGTGGCTCATCTACCTGGGCCCTTCCTACGTACGAAGGTTTGGCGAGGACAAGGTCTGCCGCCTGGGGGTCCGTCAGGACTGGAGCGCCAACGGCGGGGCGCTGGTGTGGAACTCCCTGGACCCGTTCCTGCACGTGCCCGACGCGAAGACGAGCCTGGACTACCCCTACGTCCAGTCGTGGATCGACGCACTAGGCCCGAACACGGTCATCCACGAAGAGTTCAAGCCGGCCAAGCAGGGGGAGCTCCTGCCCACCCGCGCGGAGCATGAGGCCGCGACCCGGCCGGTCGACCGGCGCTACCTCCCTGGTCACCAACCGGGGTTAAGAGAGCCAGACGAGGATGTTGGTCCCTCCAGTGGCTAGCGCCGGCGGTTCCCGCGAGAGTGCGCAGGGTCGCCCGGGTCGTCACTGTGGCGATAAGGACGCCCCGTCCTACCCGGATTGAGCTGGAGCACATGGAAGATGCGCTTGATCCGACTCACCATGTGCCACAAATGTGCCATCGGGCGCCTCCACAGGTGGTTCCGAAAGGTCACAAGGCTGGTCTAAGCCTGTGACCTGCACAAACGCTGGTGACCCGTCGGGCTCGAACCGACGACCTACGGATCAAAAGAGCCATCG
>DASVHT010000116.1:0-9658 GCA_036382455.1 Dermatophilaceae bacterium | reverse complement strand
AGCGGTTTTCAAGACCGCCGCACTCGGCCACTATGCGAGCCCTCCTGACCGGCACGGCATACCCTTGGCGGCCGTCCAGCACAGCTAACCGTATCGGCCGAAGCCGGCGCTACACCCCGCAGATGCTCAGATCCAGAGTTCTGGGTCGTTGAACATCATCTCGTAGGGATCTTCGCCCTTGTTCGGGAATCGAATCGTGACGGGAACGCCAGTGGCGACCGCACCGGCCGGAATGTCTTTGACGACAACAGAGTTGGCGCCGATCTGCACCCGGTCGCCGATGTGCACCGGGCCGAGGATACGGGCTCCGGCACCGATCGTGACGTTGTTGCCGACCGTCGGGTGACGCTTGACCCGCTTCATGGAGCGACCGCCGAGTGTGACCCCGTGATAGAGCAGCACGTCGTCGCCGACCTCCGCGGTCTCGCCGATCACAACTCCCATGCCGTGGTCGATGAAGAAGCGCCGGCCGATCTTCGCGCCGGGGTGGATCTCGACACCGGTGATCGAGCGCGAGATCTGCGACAGCAGCCGTGCCACCAGTCGGCCATGAGGTTGCGCCCACAGACGATGCGAGAGCCGGTGCACCCAGATGGCGTGCAGCCCCGGCGAGGCCAGGGCCATCTCGAGCCTTGTGTCGACGGCAGGGTCCCGCTCGATCGCAGCGTCCAGGTCCTCACGGATCCGGGCCCACGCAGCACGCAGATGAGTCGATCGACCGCGCACATCAGGGGGGCTGGCAGCGCGGTCGATCGACGAGTCCTCAGTCAAGCGCAAGATGGTCATTGGCGAGGGCGATTCGGCATAAGTCGACCCGTTCAGGTGAGCAGGTCGGAGAAGAGGATGGTGGACAGATAGCGCTCACCGAAGGACGGGATGATCACCACGATGAGCTTGCCCGCGTTCTCCGGGCGTCGGGCGACCCTGTCGGCGGCGGCGAGAGCGGCACCGGAGGAGATGCCGACCAGCAGGCCCTCTTCCTTGGCGGCCCGGCGCGCCCACTCCACCGCCGTCTCGGCATTGATGTCGATGACCTCGTCGTAGACGTCACGGTCGAGGATCTCGGGCACAAAGTTGGCGCCGAGGCCCTGGATCTTGTGGGGACCGGGCGCACCGCCGTTGAGGAT
This sequence comes from Dermatophilaceae bacterium, assembly GCA_036382455.1. Taxonomy (GTDB): domain Bacteria; phylum Actinomycetota; class Actinomycetes; order Actinomycetales; family Dermatophilaceae; genus UBA4719. The sequence continues at coordinate 8,531 of DASVHT010000116.1, read as the reverse complement.
GGGGGACTCCTCGGGCTCCACGGCGATGACCTGGACCGCGGGGTTGCGAGCCTTGAGAACCTGGCCGACGCCGGTGATGGTGCCACCGGTACCGATGCCTGCGACGAAGATGTCGACCTTGCCGTCGGTGTCCTTCCAGATCTCTTCCGCAGTGGTCTCGCGGTGGATCTGGGGGTTGGCCTCGTTGGCGAACTGGCGGGCCAGGACGGCACCGCGCTCTGCCGCTATCTCCTCCGACTTCGTGACTGCGCCCTTCATGCCCTCTGAGCCCGGGGTCAGGATGAGCTCGGCGCCGTATGCGGCCAGGAGCGCCTTGCGCTCCTGGCTCATCGTCTCGGGCATGGTGAGCACGACGTTGTATCCGCGCGCGGCACCCACCATCGCCAGGGCGATACCGGTGTTGCCACTGGTGGCCTCCACGATCGTTCCGCCCGCCTTGAGCTCACCGGACTTCTCGGCGGCATCGATGATCGCCACGCCGATCCGGTCCTTCACGGAGCTGGCCGGGTTGTAGAACTCAAGCTTGGCCGCGATGGTCGCGCCGGCACCCGCGCTCAGTCGGTTGATTCGGACCAACGGGGTGTTGCCGACGATGGCCGTGACATCATCATGAATAGGCACTGGAAACCGCCTTGGGTGCGTGGGTGAGCGAAGACTCTGTTGGGCGTAGGTCAACCACGTCAACAAACTCCTCGTTATAGATGTTCCAAGCGCAGGTTATGTGGTTTTCCGGCCATGATCAAACCGCGTCCACGTGCTGGCCACGACTCGCAGCACAACTTCCGCGTCAGGCGGCGACGTGAGGGCCGCTGCTCCGTACACTCCGGACCATGTCAGCCTTGCAGATCGTTGCTCTTGTCATCTGCCTTGCCGTGACCGTTGTTGCCGTGGCGTTGCTCGCCAGGATGGTCAGCCGGTTCATCGCCACCTTCAAGGTTGGCCAGGGCGACCGCGGGCGAAGCAACGAGCCCGCGACGCGAACCCTGACCCTGGTGCGCGAGGTCGTCGGACACACCCGCATGTCACGGCTACCGACGGTGGCGGTGGCCCACTGGTTGGTCATGGTCTCGTTCGGGCTGTTGTTCTTCACCCTGATCACTGCGTACGGGCAGCTGTTCGACCCGAACTTCTCGCTTCCGCTGATCGGACGGTTCTTCCCGTACGAGTGGGCCACCGAGCTCATCGCGTGGGCCTCCCTGGTGGGAATCGTCGTCCTGATGGCCATCCGTCAGAGGCAGCACCCGCGTTCTCTGGGCCGCCGCAGCCGCTTCTTCGCGTCCACGTTCTGGCAGGCCTACTACGTCGAGCTGACCATTCTCGGCGTCGTCATATGCGTTCTGACGTTGCGCGGCATCGAGTACGCCCTGGGCAGCGCGAACCACGAATGGTGGGCGACCGGCGTTCACTTCCCGCTGACGTTCTTCATCGGAAAAGCCTTCTCCGGTATGTCGATCGGTGCCCTGCAGGCTGCGACGTTCACGGTTGCCTCGCTCAAGATCCTGATCTCGCTGGCCTGGATGATCACCGTCGCCGTGCAGCCGACCATGGGCGTGGCCTGGCACCGCTTCCTGGCCTTCTTCAACATCTGGTTCAAGCGCAACGCCGACGGCAAGACCGCGCTGGGGCCGCTCAAGCCAATGCTGGTCAAGGGCGAGCCGGTCGACTTCGAGAACATGGAGGAGCTCGACGAGGACGCCGCCCTGGGCGTCGGCAAGATCGAGGACTTCACCTGGAAGGGCCTGCTGGACTTCACCACGTGCACCGAGTGCGGTCGCTGTCAGGAGCAGTGCCCGGCCTGGAACACCGACAAGCCGCTCTCGCCCAAGATGCTGGTGATGGCGATGCGCGACCACGCCCACGCCAAGGCGCCCTTCCTGCTCGCCGCCGAGGCTTCGCGGGCGGGTCTGCTTGAGGCCGATGGCGCCCTGGCCACCATCTCGACCCTGCCGCTGGTCGGTGAGACCGGTTATGACATCACCAGCCCGGTCTCGGCGTACAACCCCCATGGGCCTGAGGCTGTCATCGACCAGGACGTGCTGTGGTCCTGCACGACCTGCGGCGCATGCGTCGAGCAGTGCCCGGTCGACATCGAGCACGTCGACGCAATCCTGGACATCCGCCGGTACCAGGTCCTGATCGAGTCCGCCTTCCCCTCCGAGCTCGGCGGGATGTTCAAGAACCTGGAGAACAAGTCGAACCCCTGGGGCATGTCCGCGCGCGCCCGTCTCGACTGGGCCAAGGACCTGCCCTTCGAGGTCAAGGTCCTGGGCCAGGACATCGAGACCCTCGACGAGGTCGAGTACCTCTTCTGGGTCGGCTGCGCCGGAGCGTACGAGGACCGCGCCAAGAAGACCACGCGCGCCGTTGCCGAGCTGCTCGACACCGCGGGCGTGACCTTCGCGGTCCTGGGCGACGGCGAGACCTGCACCGGCGATCCGGCCCGCCGCGCCGGCAACGAGTTCCTCTTCCAGATGCTGGCCCAAGCCAACGTCGAGACCCTCAACGAGGCCAGGGCGACCAAGATCGTGGTGACCTGCGCGCACTGCTTCAACACGATCAAGAACGAGTACCCGCAGGTCGGCGGACAGTACGAGGTCGTCCATCACACCCAGCTGCTCAACCGGCTGGTCCGTGACAAGCGGCTCATCCCCGTGTCCCGCCCCGACCAGGCCGACACGTCCAACGTGGCCTCGACGGCGGCGACCGTGACCTACCACGACCCCTGCTACCTCGGCCGGCACAACGGTGTATACGCCCCGCCGCGCGAGCTCATCGGCGCCCTGCCCGGGGTCGAGCTACGCGAGATGCCCCGCACGGGTCAGAAGTCCTTCTGCTGTGGCGCCGGCGGCGCGCGGATGTGGATGGAGGAGAACCTGGGCACTCGCATCAACACCAACCGCACCGAGGAAGCCCTGGCCACCGGCGCAGACCGTATCGCGGTCGGCTGCCCCTTCTGCCGGGTCATGCTCTCCGACGGGCTGACCCAGAACCAGTCGGAGACCGGCGCCCACGAGAGCGTCGAGGTCGTCGACGTCGCCCAGATGCTGTTGGCGGCGGTGCGCCGTACCGACACCCGCCCGATCTAGGCAGTTCGCCCACCCAACCCCCGCCGATCTAGGCAATTTGTGCGCCCAGGCACAGCGGATCTAGGCAGTTTGCCCACCCAACCCCCGCCGATCTAGGCAGTGTGTACGCGTCACGTCACCGGACGCGATACCGACGAACGGGCCGGACCCACCGCCAGGGCGAGCCCGACCCGTTGACATGTGCAAGCTCAGCCGAGGCCGTTCTTGGTGAGGAACTCCTTGGCGACAACGGCGGCGTCCTTCTTGTCGACCACGACCTCCTTGACCAGCTCACCCAGGGTCGCGGTGTCGAGCTTGGCCGAGATCGCGTTCAGCGCGGCGGAGATCGTGGCATTGACCTTGGACTTGGTGATCAGTGGCACGACGTTCTGCGCTGCGAACAGGCTCTTGGGGTCGTCCAGGATCACAAAGCCGTTAGCAGCGATGGACGGATCGGTGGTGAAGAGGTCGACCGCGTCGACCTGGCCGTTCTTGAGTGCCTGAACCGACAACGGACCGCCGGTGTCCAGGGCACGGAAGGACTTGAACTCAAGGTTGTAGAGCTTCTTCAGCCCGGGAACGCCAGTCGGGCGGGTCTTCCACTCGGGCGGGCCGCCAAGGGTCAGCTCCTTCGCTTTGGACCCAAGATCGCCGATGGACTTCAGGTTCAGCTTGGTTGCCGTGTCCTTGGTGACGACCACGGCGTCCTTGTCCTCGGCAGCGGACTTGTCCAGGATGGTCAGCGTCGGCGGGACAGCCGCCTTGAGCTCGGCGTAGACACCGGCCGAGTCCGTGGCCTTGGCGTTCTTGTTGAAGTACTGGGCGAGGACGCCGCTGTACTCCGGGAGCAGGTCGATCTCGCCGTTCTTGAGGGCCGGAATGTAGACCTCCCGGCTCCCGATGTTCAACTTCTTGTCGACCTTGATGCCCTTGGCCGTCAGGGCCCCGGCATAGATCTCGGCGAGCAGTGCGCTTTCGGGGAAGTTGGCCGACCCCACGACGATCGTGCCGGCCCCGGACGTGCTGGTCGACCCGCTTGAAGCGAGAGGGTCATTTGAGCCCGATCCGCACGCTGCGACGGTGAGCATCGCTGCCGAAGCAGTCAGGGCGAGGACGGTCCTGGTGCGATTCATCAGGGTTCTCTTTCTGTTGGGGTCTAGATGCTGTGCTGCATGGTCCGTGCGGGGGTGGGCCCAGTGGCCGCCCGGTTGCCGGAACCGATCCGCTGGACCTTGTCATACCTTCCGGTGAGGCCCCGGGACACCACCGAGCGCTGGATCAAGGCCAGTGCCATGTCCATGGTCAGGGCCAAGAGAGCGACAAGCACTGCCCCCGAGGCGGTCTGCGGCGTGTCCCGGACGGCAAGGCCGTCGATCAGGAGCCGACCAAGACCACCCAGACCGACGACGGCGGCGATCGTGGCAGTGCCGATGACCTGCAACATCGCCGAGCGGATCCCGGACAGGATCAGCGGCAAGGCACACGGGATCTCGACGTGGCGCAGGACCTCGGTGCCCCGCATACCCATCCCCTTGGCCGCATCACGGGCGGCTGGGTCGACACCCCCGACGCCGGCATACGCTCCGGACAGGATGGGGGGGATGGCCAGTACCACCAGGACCAGACCGGTTGGCGCCAGGAAGGCGATGTCGCCGCGGAATCTGGGTCCGAGCCACAGGACGGCCAGGAAGAGCAGGCCCAGCGACGGGATCGCCCGGGCGGAGCCCACGGCGTTGACGACCAAGATACGACCACGGCCCGTGTGCCCGACGTAGAGGCCGAGGGGAATCGCGATCACGGCCGCGATGACCAGGGCCGTCAGGGAGTACCCCAGGTGTTCGGACACCCGGCGCAGGATGCCGTCATCGCCTTGCCAGTGGGCGCCATCGACCAGCCAGGCGAGGATGCGGCTGATCATGCCGGCGCCTTGTCGGCGCGCTGCCAGGGCGTCACCAGACGGGTGACCGCGAGGATCGCCCCGTCGAAGAGCAGCGCCAACAGCACACAGGCGACGACGCCCACGACAATCGGGTCCAGGAACGCCCTGTTGAACCCGTCCGTGAACAGCGACCCGAGCTGTGAGACGCCGATGAGCGCAGCCACGCTCACGATGCTCACGTTGCTAACAGCGGCAACGCGCAGCCCGGCCGAGATGACTGGCACGGCCAGCGGCAGCTCCACCGACGTGAAACGACGAACTCGCCTGTAGCCCATGGCAGTTGCGGACTGGTTGACGTCGTCGGGCACTGAGCCCAGGCCGTCCGCAACCGTGCGCACGAGCAGAGCCACGGTGTAGATGGTCATGGCGACGACGACGTTGTTCGGGTTGAGGATCCCGTTCCCCAGCAGCAGCGGCAACATGATGAACAGCGCCAGAGAAGGGATCGTGTAGAGCAGGCCGGTGCCGATGATCAGAAACGGGTAAAGCACCCGGTACCGGCGTGCCAGCCAGCCGAGGGGCAGCGCGATGAGGAGCCCCAGAACCAGAGGCAAGCCTGCGAGGTAGATGTGCTGGCCGGCCAGACCCAGCACGTCGACGAGGTGGTCCCTCAGCCAGGTCATGCAGGGGCTCGCTCGGCCGGCTGCAGGCTCTCGCCCTGTCGGCCACCGGTCTGCGGGCCACCGGTCTGCGGGCCACCGGTCTGCGGGCTGTCGTCCTGGAGCGCAGGCCGGGCCCGCTCCTCGATCTCGGCGAGGACCTCATGTGCCCGAACGGTGCCCAAGAGCTTGCCCTGATCGTCAACGATGACCCCACGGCGACTCGGCGAGGACAGCGCAGCATCGAGGGTGTTTCTCAGCGGGCCGCTCTCCATGGCGACGGTGCCACCACGATGCAGCATCTCGGGCTGGATAGGGACCGTGACCCGGTCCGGCTCGATCCAGCCGAGCGGGCGCCGATCTGCGTCCGTGACCAGGACCCAACCGTCGTGCGCGGCGTCGGCTGCCTGCCCCGGCGTTGCGCCGAGCTGCACGCTCCGCTCCTTCGTAAGTCGGAACTTGGGGGACGGCTGGAAACTGAGAGCGCGGTAGCCGCGGTCACGCCCGACGAAATCAGCCACGAAGTCATCAACGGGATGGGCCAGCAGGTATGCCGGGTCGGCCAGCTGGGCGAGCTGGCCGCCGATCCTCAGAACGGCAATCTGGTCTCCAAGCTTGATGGCCTCCTCGATGTCATGAGTGACGAACACGATGGTCTTGCCCAGATCGCCCTGCAAACGCAGGAACTCGTCCTGCAGCTGTTCGCGCACAACAGGATCCACCGCGCTGAACGGTTCGTCCATGAGCATGACCGGGGGGTCCGCGGCAAGCGCTCGCGCGACGCCCACACGCTGTTGCTGGCCACCGGAGAGCTGTGCCGGATACCGCGTCGCGAAGCTCGCCGGCAGGCCCACCATCTCGAGCAGCTCAAGGGCCCGGGCTTCGGCCTTGCGCTTGTCCCATCCGATCAGCCTCGGGACGGTGGCGATGTTCGCGACGACAGTGCGGTGGGGGAAGAGCCCCGCATGTTGGATGACATAGCCGATGCCGCGGCGCAGCTGGGCTTCGTCCATCTGCGCCGGGTCTTGGTCGTCGATCCAGATCCGGCCGCCGGTGGGCTCGATCATCCGGTTGATCATCCGCAGCGACGTCGTCTTGCCACACCCGGACGGCCCCACGAGGACGGTGATCTTGCCGGTCGGAGCCTCGAACGTCAGCTCATCCACAGCCAAGGTGCCATCCGGATACTGCTTCGAGACCGCGTCAAACCGGATCATGCCGACAAACCTAACCGAGATAACTGACAGATTCAGTCGGCGACGGCAGACATCGAGGCACCCTTTCGCAAGGTACGCGGGTCAATGAGCGGTTGAACCGTCCTGCGCCGGCGCAAGCAGGGTCCGCACCATGAAGTCGGCAGCCAGGTCATGCCACGGTCTGGCCGGAAACAGCATGGCGTGGCGGGCACCGGGGAAGCGCACGAGCTCGACGTCGATGCCTTCCGCTGCAAGGCTTTCAGCGAGCTCGAAGGTCTGGCCGGGGTCGGTGATGCGATCTGCGGTGCCATGAGCGAGAAGCAGGCTCTGGTGACCCAGCGCCTGAATTGCATCACCAGGAAGTAACCACGGCGCCAGCGCCGCCACACTGCGCACTCCGCCGGCTTGCTCTCCAACGTGATCGGCCACCCGCAGCGCCACTCGCCCCCCCATGGAGTGCCCGATCAGACCTATGGGGAGGCCGCCGAAGAGCTGCGCAACCCGGTCGAGAGCCCATCGGGCGTCCGGCAGCGGCGACTCCTGATCCCCGTTCCAGCCGCGCACCGAATAACGCAGTGTTGCCAAGACAATTCGCCCTTGTCCGGCGCGAACTACGCTACGACCAAAGGGAAACATGCGCAGCACCGCAGGATCGAAGGCTCGAACGCGGGAAAGGCTGTCCGACGTGCCGCCTGGCAGTAGCAGCACGATCGCCTCAGCGCCTGGGCCATCGCCGCTGAAGCGCAGGTGGGGAGGACGACGCACATGCCCAGACTATTGGGCAGACCTGTGAGTTGGCTGGGCTCCGACTCATACCTCGGTGTGGTGGAAATTCTGGAAGGATCGACTCGCGGTGGGACCGCGCTGACCTTGGTAGCGAGAACCGTACTTGGCGCTGCCGTAGGGGTTTTCGGCCGGACTCGAGAGTCTGAAGAAGCAGAGCTGGCCGATCTTCATGCCGGGCCAGAGCTTGATCGGAAGGGTGGCAACGTTCGACAGCTCGAGTGTCACGTGACCGCTGAACCCGGGGTCGACGAATCCAGCAGTGGAATGGGTCACGAGGCCGAGCCGGCCCAGAGATGACTTGCCTTCGAGTCGGGCCGCAAGGTCATCGGGCAGCGTCACGACCTCGTAGCTCGAGCCAAGCACGAACTCGCCGGGGTGCAGGATAAGCGGCTCGCCTCGTTCGACCTCGATCAAACGAGTGAGGTCCGGCTGGTCCAGAGACGGGTCGATGAAGGGGTACTTGTGGTTGTCGAACAGCCGGAAGAACTTGTCCAGGCGCACGTCAATGCTGGAGGGCTGGACCATGGCCTCGTCATACGGCTGCAGGCGCACGCGCCCGCCGTCGATCTCGGCCCTGATGTCCCGGTCTGATAGCAGCACGCCGACACGGTACCCGGTACTCGTCCGACGTGGACCCGGGCTCTCGACAACTGTCGGTTAGACTGCCGAGCGCGGCGCGGCTGTATGCCGTCCCGCGCGCTGCGGGTGTAGTTCAATGGTAGAACATCAGCTTCCCAAGCTGACAGTGCGGGTTCGATTCCCGTCACCCGCTCCACACGCGAAAAGTGTTGTAGCAGAACCATATTCGATGGTTTCCGTTCTGTTTCGGACCCCGCGTTTCGGTCCATGCCCGGGCCACTTTGGGCCACACTCATCCACACCTCGTCACCAAACCTTCAGCCTCAGCGGACGCTCAGCTTGTTCCGTCATGTTCTCCGGCCGTCTT
>DASVHT010000115.1:0-4521 GCA_036382455.1 Dermatophilaceae bacterium | reverse complement strand
CGGACACGTGCCGGCATACGACCCAGCCCGCCGACCATGACCGGGACGTCTTCGGACACATGTCTCCATACGACCACCTCGCCGACGGCAACCGGGACGTCTTCCCACACATGCCGGCATACGACCCAGCCCGCCGACCATGACCGGGACGTCTTCAGACACATGTCGGCATACGACCCGGCGTTGACGTTGGCAGGCCCAGACCTATGGGGCGATGCCGACATACTTGATCTCGAGGTACTCCTCGATCCCCTCGAAGCCACCCTCACGACCGAAGCCGGAGTGCTTGACCCCGCCGAAGGGCGCCGCCGGGTTGGACACGATGCCCTGGTTGATGCCCACCATGCCGAACTCGAGCGCCTCACTGACGCGCAGGGTGCGCGCGAGGTCGCGGGTGAAGACATAGGCGACCAGCCCGTATTCCGTGTCGTTGGCCCGCGCGATCGCCTCCGCCTCCGTGGCGAACGTCGCGATCGGCGCCACGGGGCCGAAGATCTCCTCGCACATCATCCGCGCGTCCGGCGACACTCCGGTCAGGACCGTGGGTGAGTAGAAGTAGCCCTGGTCGCCGACGGTCCCCCCGCCACAGACGACCTTGGCACCCTTGGCCTTGGCATCCTCGACCAGGCCAGCCACCCCCGCCTGCGCCTTGGCGTCGATCAGCGGACCGATGGTGACGCCATCCTGCGTGCCCGGACCGACCGTCATACCGGCCATCTTCGCCGCGAACTTGGTCGCGAACTCGTCGGCAACGCTCTCGTGGACCAGGAACCGGTTGGCCGCGGTGCACGCCTCACCCATGTTGCGCAGCTTGGCCACCATCGCCCCGGCCACCGCCGCGTCCACGTCAGCGTCCTCGAAGACGAGGAACGGTGCGTTGCCGCCGAGCTCCATCGAGACCCGCAGCAGCTGCTCCGCTGACTGCTCGACGAGCTTGCGGCCCACGGGGGTGGAGCCGGTGAAGGTGAGCTTGCGCAGCCGCGGATCGCGGATGATCGGCTCGATCACCTCACCCGTGCGGGTCGTGGTGATGACGTTGACGACCCCCGCGGGCACCCCGCAGTCGGTCAAGAGCTCGACCAGGGCCAGCATCGACAGCGGTGTCTGCTGGGCGGGCTTGACCACCATGGTGCAACCGGCTGCGAGCGCCGGGCCGATCTTGCGGGTGCCCATGGCCAGGGGGAAGTTCCATGGCGTGATCATCAGCGTGGGGCCGACGGGCTGCTTCATCGTCAACAGCCGGGTCGCGCCGTTCGGGGCGGTTGACCATCGCCCGCTGATGCGGACCGCCTCCTCGGAGAACCACCGGAAGAACTCAGCGCCGTAGGTCACCTCACCGCGTGCCTCGGCCAGTGGCTTGCCCATCTCCAGGGTCATCAGGAGCGCGAACTCCTCGGCCCGGGCGCTGATCTGCATGAACGCCTTCCGCAGGATCTCACCTCGTTCGCGAGGCGGCGTGGCTGCCCAGTCCCCTTGTGCCGCAACGGCGGCATCCATTGCGGCGGCACCGTCGGCAACAGTCGCATCCGCCACCGTGGCCAGGATCTCCCCTGTCGACGGGTCCTCCACGTCGATGGTCCTGCCGTCGCTGCCGGCCCGCCACCTGCCATCGATGAACAGGCCCGTGGGAACGCTTGCGAGCAAGGACTTGGCAGAGTTGGTCAACGCCACGGGTATCGGGGCCTTTCGGTTGGCAGTGCTGGGGGAGCCGGTGAGCTGAGCTGGAGCGAAGAACGGTCAGGCCTTGGCCACGAAGGCCTGTTCCACGATGTCGAGGCCCTCGTGCAACAGGTCGTCCCCGGCCGAGAGGGGCGGAAGGAACCGCATCACGTTGCCAAACGTACCGGCGGTCAACGTGACCACACCCTGGCTGTGGCAGTAGGCGTTCACCGCACTGGCCAGCGCCGAGTTCGGAGTCTTGTCACCACTGCCCGTCACGAGCTCGATGGCCAGCATCGCACCCCGGCCACGGATGTCACCGATGACATCGAACTTCTCGGCCAGCTCCTGCAGGCGGGGCATGAACAGCGCCTCGATCTGGCGAGCGCGGCCAGGCAGGTCCTCGACCTGCATCGTCTCTATGGCACCCAGAGCTGCAGCGCACGCGACGGGATTTCCGCCATACGTCCCACCCAGACCACCACCGTGGACCGAGTCCATGACTTCCGCGCGACCGGTCACCGCAGAGAGCGGGAGTCCACCGGCGATGCCCTTGGCTGTCGTGATGAGGTCGGGCACGACGTCCTCATGCTCACAGGCGAACCAGTCGCCGGTGCGACAGAAACCGGTCTGGATCTCGTCGGCGATGAAGAGGATGCCGTTCTGCGTGCACCAGTCTGCGATCCGCCTGAGGTAGCCGGCGGGCGGCACGATGAAACCACCCTCACCCTGGATCGGCTCGATGATCACCGCAGCGGTGTTCTGCTCACCGACCTGCGTGTGCACGGCGGAGACGAAGGCGTCGAACGCCTCATCGGCGCAGCGGTCCACACCGGTGGGCCAGCGGTAGGGGTAGGCCATGGGCACCCGGTAGATGTCCCCCGCGAACGGTCCGAAGCCCTGCTTGTAGGGCATGTTCTTGGCGGTCAGGGCCATCGTGAGGTTGGTTCGGCCGTGGTAGGCGTGGTCGAACGTCACGACCGCGGACCGCCCGGTGAACGTCCGTGCGATCTTGACCGCGTTCTCCACCGCTTCGGAGCCGGAGTTGAACAGCGCTGAGCGCTTCTCCCCATCCCCCGGGGTCAGGGCGTTGAGGCGCTCGCAGACGCCGACGTACTCCTCGTAGGGCGTGACCATGAAGCAGGTGTGGGTGAAGTCCGCGACCTGGGACCTCACCGCCGCGACCACGCGCGGCGCCGCGTTTCCGACGGTCGTGACCGCGATCCCCGAGCCGAAGTCGATCAGCTGGTTGCCGTCGACATCAACCAGGATGCCGCCGCCCGCCCGCTCGACGTAGACCGGCAGACCCGTTCCGACACCGGCCGAGACGGCCTTGCGCTTGCGCTGCTGGAGCACCTGCGATCGCGGACCGGGAATGGCCGTCGCCAGGATCCGCCGTTGTTCGATGGGCACAGGCTCGATGGGCACAGGCTCGATGGGCGCGGTGTTCACGTGGTGCTCCTTGTATGGAGGGTCTGTCGGCGCGGGCGATGCACCCATTCGCCCCAAGGCTCCGGCAGCCATACCATGTTGTCCAATACTTGTTCGGCACATACCTGATGCCTTGGAGGCATATCCGTGGAGCTGCGGCACGTCCGGTACTTCCTGGCCGTGGTCGACGCCGGATCCGTGACGGCCGCCTCCCCCCTTGTCCATGTCACCCAGCCATCGCTGTCACGCCAGCTGCGCCTCTTCGAGAGCGACCTGGGGATCACGCTGTTCACCCGATCCGGCGGACGGCTGGTCCTGTCGGCCGCGGGTCGCCAGTTCGTGCCCGTTGCGCGAGATCTGTCGCGACGTGCCGACGCGGCAGCCGAGGCGGCGGCGACCTTGGCCGCCGGACGGCTGCAGCACATCAACATCGCCGCCCCGGGAACAACGTTCACCGATGTGCTGGCCCCGTTCCTGGCGACCTTGCGCCCTGATGACCCGCTTCCCGCGGTCTCCGAACAGCGTCCCCAGCGGATATACGCAGCCCTGCAGTCAGGTGCGGACCTGGCCATCGCGACCGAGCTTCCCCCGGCGGGTCTGGCCTTCCAACCGTTGGCCGTGCTCCCCATCTGGGCGTACGTCCCGCCCGGGCATGACTGGGCCGCCCGGGGCTCGATCACCGTCGCCGAGCTGGTCAACCAGACACTGCTCCTGCTCACCGGCGACTACAGCCCGCGCCGGGTGCTGGACCAGGCGGTGGACCAGGCGCGGCTCACCTACTCGTCGATGCTCGAGTTCGGCACCCCTCAGGTCGCCCAGGCCGTTGCCGCCGCCGGCCGCGGCATAGCGGTCGTCTCCGATGACCCCCGATTTGGCCTGCAACGGCTGGACATCATCGGCGCCAGGGGTGCCCTGAGCATCAGGCTGTATGCCGCGTGGGACCGCGAGCACCATGCTGCTGCGGCGATCGCTGCCCTGGCCGGGCGGTTGAGCGACTACTGCGTCGCTCGCTATGGACCACAGGTTGCGCCCCTCCCGGCGCGGACCAGAGCGCAGTCAGGCAGATAGACCCCGGATGAGCGACTCCCCTTGGCCAGCATGCCGCTGGGCCGTACGTTCCGGCGGTCCCGCGCGGGGAAACGTGGGACACAGCTCCGGGTGGGAGAATCAGGCCCATGCCACCGCCGGATGGGGACAACCCTCAACCTGTCCGAGGCAGACATCGACCACCTCGACATGATCCAGGCAGACACCCGGCCCGACGCCGTTGGTCACTGCTGCGCAGGGGGTCCGGCGTCCTGGTCATCACCATCCTGGGGTCGATGCTCATCAAGGCCGTCCTCCTCCAGGCGTTCTTCATCCCGTCCGGATCCATGGAACCAACCCTTCATGGTTGCCCGGGGTGTTACGGCGACAGGGTGCTCGTGAACA
>DASVHT010000114.1:0-6623 GCA_036382455.1 Dermatophilaceae bacterium | reverse complement strand
GGCGGTGAACGTCCGCAAGTTCATCCTGACCGCCCACTCGCTAGACGAGCTGGTGGGGCTCGGGACGCTCACCTCGGCGGCGGCCCGGTTCCTTGAGGCAGCCGTCGTCAGCGGCCTGAACATCATCGTGGCGGGCGGAACGCAGGCGGGGAAGACGACCTTGCTGAACTGCCTGGCCGCGGCCATCCCGGGCTCCGAGCGGGTCGTCAGTTGTGAAGAGGTCTTCGAGCTGCGCATTCCGTTGCCCGACTGGGTGTCTATGCAGACCCGCCAGCCCAACCTCGAAGGCACCGGGGAGGTTCGGCTGCGCCGGCTGATCAAGGAAGCTCTGCGGATGCGCCCGACTCGGATCATCGTCGGCGAGGTCCGCCAGGAGGAGTGCCTGGACCTGCTGATCGCCCTGAACTCGGGCCTACCGGATATCTCTGTGGCACACTCTAGGTGTGACCACCGCCGTGTACGTGCGGATCAGCGAGGACCGGGAAGGCGCCGGTCTCGGAGTCGACCGCCAAGCCCAGGACTGCCGCGCGCTCGCCGCACAGCTACAGCTCGGCGGTGACGTCGAGGTCCTGGCCGACAACGACATCTCGGCCTACTCCGGTAGGTGCAGGCCGTCGTACGACCGGCTGCTCGACGGAATGCGCTCCGGCCGGTACGCCGTCGTGCTGGCCTGGCACACCGACCGACTGCACCGCACGCCGCGTGATCTAGAAGAGTTCATCGACGTGGTGGACGCCGCCGGCGTTCGAGTGGAGACGGTCAAGTCCGGCCCCGTCGACCTCCGCACGCCGTCCGGTCGAGCAGTCGCCCGTACGCTCACCGCCTGGGCGCGATACGACTCCGAGCACACAGCAGAGCGCATCCGGCGAAAGGTGCGGGAGATCGCCGAGAACGGCGGATGGTCCGGTGGCGGCCGGCCGTTCGGCTTCGAGCCTGACGGTGTGACCGTCCGGGAGGACGAGGCCGAGGAAGTACGACGCGCGTCGGCACTGGTCCTCTCTGGCGCAAGCCTAGGTGACATCGTGCGGGACCTGAACGGCCGCAGAGTGCTCACCGCCACCGGCAAGCCGTGGGGACGCACACAGTTGCGTCAGGTGCTCACCCGCGCCCGCAACGCCGGCCTGCGTCAGTACCAAGGGGACGTGCTGGGCGAGGCTGCGTGGCTGGCTATCGTGGAGGAGTCGACCTGGCGGGCAGTCTGCGCACTCCTGCTTGACCCGTCCCGGACCCCCGCCGCGGCGAACGCTCGGCGCTGGCTGCTGTCGGGCCTGGCGGTCTGCGGCATGTGTGGCGAGCCCATGCGAACCGGCACGGTGCAGTCTTGCGCTAGCGGGTCCAGGTCGTCGAGGACCGTCTACCGCTGCAGTAGCGGCTCGCACGTCGCCCGGCACGCTGACCCCGTTGACGACCTGGTGCGGCGCGTTGTCATCGCGCGGCTGTCGCAGCCTGCTGCTCGACACCGACGCCCCGGACTTTGCCAAGCTCCGCGACGAGGCGCAGGCGCTACGGGCGAGGCTGGGTGACCTCGCGGTGGCGTTCGCTGATGGTGAGATCACAGCCGGCCACCTCCGTACGGCGCGCGAGCGGATGCGCGACCGTCGCCGCCGACATCGAGCAGAGGCAGGCAGAACGACCCGGGCGCCCGTACTGGCCGACCTGGTCACGGTCAGTGACTTGGGTGCAGCCTGGGATGCGCTGTCGCTGGCGAAGCGCCGCGCCGTCGTGGACGTGCTCATCACGGTGACGATCCTTCCGACCGGCCGCGGCGGGCGCGCATTCAGGCCGGAGTCAGTGCGTATCGAGTGGAAAGACGACACCGTCACCTGAGGCTTTCGTAGCGCACCGCTGCCATACGCTCCTGAGCGTTCTCTGCCGCTATTGGCAGAATTCTTGCTGAGCGTTCTCCGCCGCTATTGGCAGAATTCTTGACCGGCGGCCGGCGGTGCACCTTCTAACAGAAGTCTTGACACAGGCCCGCAGGTCAGGGTGGGTGCGGTCTCCGTCCGGGGCAGGCTGAACCAGCCGAGCGGGTGTTTCTTCGAGAATGGCTCAGGCCGCGACACGCCGGCCCACCTGCGTCGTTGCCGCGTTCCCCCAGTTCTGCTGGACGGCGCGCACGAAGCGTCTACCATGGGGAGTGGTGATACTTACACCGCTGTAACTACAAAAAATGGCGGCCCGGGATCCTCCGCCAAGATTCTCCCGGACCGCCTACCTCCCACCAGGAAGGCAGGTCCAGTATGGCTTCCCACGACCCGCTTGTGGCGTCTGCAGTCGGGCGTGTCGCAATCAACGAGCGACACAGCCGCAACGCCATCGACCCGGCCAAGGCCGCCGAGTACCTCCGGCTAGCCAACGAGGCGAGAGTCACGCTGCGCAACCTGGTCCTCGAGCGCAAGCTGCACCAGCTACTCGCAGAGGTCGCCGAGGTCGCAGGCAAGCTGAACACCGAGCAGCCGACATGACCGCGGTGAAGGTCGACCCTGTCGCGGAGTACATCGCCGAGGTCGTCGCCCGGGCGCCGACGCTGAACGCCGAGCAGCGGGACCGGCTGGCCGTGCTGCTTCGTCGGGCGGAGAGATGAGCCCGCCTAACGGGGAACGCCGCCCCCCCGTCCAGGAAAGCGGCGCCGGCTCCCACCAAGAAGCTATGGCCAGCATGCAGGCCGGACGCCCGGGCGGTGGATTCGAGAGCCAACTGGGCGAGCTGGTGCCCGACGGCACCCCGGCACCCCGGCCGAAGCGTATCTACCGATCATGGGCGCCGACCATGGTCCGGGCGGTCGCCATCGTCCGCGGCATGGGTACGGCCATGACCCTGCGCCAGCTCTTCTACCGCTTGGTCGCCGAGCAACTGACCCGCAACGTCCAGGGTGACTACTGCGCGTTGTCTAAGCAGTACCGGGACGCGCTGCTCGACGACGACACCGTTCCCGAGCTGATCGACCGCGGCCGGGAGATCACGCGCTACTCGATGTGGAAAAGCCCAGCGGACGCGTTGCGCGACGCCGCCGACTGCTACCGCATCGACCGCACTGTTGGCCAGCCGTGGTCGATCTACCTCGTCGTAGAGAAGGACGGCTCAGTCACGCAACTTGCCGCCTGGTTCGCCGACCTGGGCATCCCGATCGTGGCGTTGAAAGGCTACGCGTCCAAATCCTTCTGCGACGCGGTGCGCCGTGACGTTCTAGCCGGTCCCGAGCGTCCGTCCCTGCTGCTCTACGTCGGCGATTACGACGGCAGCGGCGACGACCTGGAGCGCAGCTTCCTAGAGCGAACCGCCTGTTGGGCGGTGACCAACCGGGTGACTCTCACCGAAGACCAGATCTCTACGCATGGGACCTTCCCATCGGCGAGGGCAAGGACAAGGATCCCCGCGCTAAGAAGTGGGCGGCGCGCAACGGCGGCAAGAACATCCAGGTTGAGGTGGACGCGGTAGACCCGCCGATGCTCCGCGCACTCATCCAGCACGAGATCGACCAGGTTTGGGACGTATCTGCATTTGATCGGGCGTTGGCCCGGGAGGCACGGGAGCGCAGCGTGGTCCGCTCTATTGTCGAGCCGATTACGGCGTACGACATCGGCGGCGAAGCATGACCGCCGGCCAGTGGCAGCGGCCGCTGCGTTCCCGCGACGAGCGGATGGGGCTCGGCGAGTACGACCCCGACGTCATCGCCGGCCGGGCGATATACCTCGCGGCGCTCGACTACGCCAGCCAGGGCTGGAGAGTCTTCCCGGTCCACGGACGGACGGACGATGGTGGCTGCACCTGCCGTCGAGCTGACTGCGGATCGCCGGCCAAGCACCCGGTCACCCGCAACGGACTGCACGACGCCACCCTCGACGCCGACCAGATCGATGCATGGTGGCGCCGGTGGCCGCGGGCTAACGTCGCCGTTGCTACCGGCGAGATCTCCGGCATCGTCGTGCTCGACGTCGACTTGCACAAGCCAGGCTGTCGGGAGGCATGCGCCGAGCTGGCGCGAGAGATCGGCCGGCCACCCGCTACCCGCACTGCATTGACAGGCGGTGGAGGGCAGCATCTGGCCTACGAGCACCCCGGATTCAGGGTCGGTAACGGCACCAACGTCTTCGGCGTAGGCATCGACATCCGCGGAGACGGTGGCTACATCGTCGCTCCGCCGAGTGTCCACGTCAGCGGCAAGCCGTACAGGTGGCAGGACCCGGGCGCGCCCATGGCTCCGTGGCCGGCGGCGCTGACCGAGCGGCTGAACGGCGGCCGGGAGCGCGTCGAGCGACCGGCTGGCCCGTACGTGCCGCCTCAGTTCAGTCGAGGCGACGGCACGGCATGGGGCTTGGCTGGGTTCCGTAAAGGCCTGGAGGAGCTGGCCACACAGCGCCAGCCGGGGCGCAACGATGCGCTGAACCTGCTCACCTTCCGGGTCGCCCAGATGGTGGCCGGCGGCGAGCTTCGCGGCGAGTACGCCTACGCCGCGATTGAGCGGGTGGGTCTGCAGATCGGCCTCGCCGAGCGCGAGATCCGCAGCACCATGCACGGCGCGCCACCCAGGTACGAAGGCGCGATCGCCCGCGGTGAGGCACACCCCAGGTCCGCGACACCGCGTACAGGGGTCCTGCGGTGACCACCTACGACGAGACCATGCCCGGCGACCCGTGGGCCACGTTGGAGGAGTCACCGGAGGACAACGGCTCGCAGCGGAAGGCTGAGGAACGATCCTGGCGCCCGGTGGACCTGACCGACGTGCTGAACGGCACCTACGTCACACCCGAGCCGACCGTGGGAGCCCGCGACGACGGCGAAGGGCTGTTCTACCCAGGACGGACACACAGCATCGTCGGCGAGTCCGAGGGCGGGAAAACATGGCTCGCGCTGTTCGCCGTGGCGCGCGAGCTGCGCCGGGCCTGCGGAGCCGTATACATCGACTTCGAGGACGACGAGCACGGCGTCGTGGGCCGGCTACTGGCGATGGGGGTCACCAGGGACGAGATCCGAGGGCACTTCGCCTACCTGCACCCAGAGGAGAAGCTGGAGGACCTAGACAAAGCCCAGCGCGACCGTGGGCGTGGCGACCTGGCCGCTGTGATGGAGGACCTGAAGCCGACGTTGGTCATCCTCGACGGCGTCACCGAGGCTATGACGCTGTTCGGCCTGGAGATCAAAGACAACGGGGACGCCGCCCGATTCGCCCGGTCGTTGTCTAAGTGGCTCGCCGGGTACGGCGCGGCAGTCGTGGAGATCGACCACGTCGTGAAGAACGCCGAGACCAGAGGTCGCTACGCCATCGGCGGCGTGCACAAGCTCAACGCGATCACCGGTGCGGCGTACACCCTGGACAACCGCACCCCGTTCGGCATCGGCCGGACTGGCAAGTCCGCGGTGATGATCTCGAAGGACCGACCGGGCCAACTGCGGCGCAAAGGTCTGTCGCGGGGGGCCGTTAAAGGCTTCTGGTACTGCGACCTAGTGATCGAGTCACACGGGGCCGGGGCCGTCACGGCGTCGCTGCCGGTACCCGTCGAGGGCGGCGAGGGCGGTGCCAGCCGATGGAAGCCGACGATCTACATGGACAGAGTGGCCAAGGCGCTGACCGGTGGTCCGCTATCCAAGCGAGCGCTGCGCAGTGCGATCGGTGGTCGAGCGGAGTACGTCGACAACGGGCTGGAGCAGTTGATCGCGGACGGTTACGTCTCCTCGAAAACGCCTCACGGGTTGCTCAAGTCCTACACCCCGCCCCGAGAAGACCAGTGACCGTGTCCCGTGTCCCGACCGTGTCCCAATTGTGTCCCGGACACACCGTACCCCCCGTGTCCCCGTGTCCCCCTCTATGGACACGGACACGGGACACACCCGCTGGACACTCAGAATGGGACCAAGATCATGGACACGCCTTAGCCGCCTCTACTTCTCTCTACTCTCTCTCGTTGGCCGGCTGACTGGCCGGAACCGATGTTCGACGGGACGGAGGAGACGGCATGACCGCCAAGTCGTTCAAGACGTGCGGCGCCAAGAACAAGCAGGGCGACCCGTGCAAGCGGTCGGCCGGGTGGGGGACGGACCACCGAGGCGTCGGTCGCTGGGCGGCTGCTTCCAGCACTTCGGTCTGACGGGGCAGGATGCGCGTCGTGCCCAGGGCGCGGCAAGGAATGCTGCGGTCGATCTCCTTGCTGCGGTGCACACTGCGGGGCATCGACTTCTGGCTGCCGTTGCATTTTCGCCTCCTGAGCCATCGGCTGTGCTGGTAGTCCCGTCGGCATCACCGTGACACCTGTTTGGCGTCAGGAGTTCACGACGACGAGAATCATCCGGAGGCGCCGCTCTCCGCCGTCGCGGGCAGCGTCCGCAGCACGGGCACGGGCAACGGCACCGGCACAGGTGTTGGCTAACTAAAGAGCCATATGCGCTCAAGCAACGGCCCGGCATGCTCATCGACTACGAGCTGGCAGAGCACGAGCTGGCGCTGTTGCTCGCAGCGTGCGAGTGCGTCGACAACCTGGACAGGCTGGCCGATGAAGCCGCCGGCGGCGCCGTGACCGTAACGAACGCTCGCGCGGACCAGGTCGCCAGCAGCTCCGGGTCGTCGCTCCAGTCCGTCATCTCGAGCCGGCTCAGGCAACCCGGAACCGGGCGATCGACTCCCGCAG
>DASVHT010000113.1:0-8692 GCA_036382455.1 Dermatophilaceae bacterium | reverse complement strand
GAGGACGAAGCGGTCACGACCCAGCCACTGTGGATCGGCCGGGTCATGACGCATGACGTTCTGGTAAAGGAGATAGGCCAGCGGAGCCAGGCTCATGGCGGTGCCCGGGTGACCGTTGCCGACCTTCTGGACAGCGTCGGCAGCGAGCAGCCGCACCGTGTCGACAGCTCGCACATCCAGGTCCGTCCAGCCCGCGCGGGTGGCGACGGGAGCGGCCAGCGACGCATCGCGGCTCCTGTTCATGGCGTCCTCTTCGGCTCTCGTGGGTGGGGTCTGGTCGGTCACGGACTTCACGACTCCTTCTTGCGGCGCCGGGCAGGCGTGGCGCACGCAAGATTCTCACGCCAACCGCCCCGGCATCTGCGCCAGCGTTGATCACGACGTGGTCGAGCCTATCGCCGTGGGTGACGGGTGTCGCGCGAGTCGCGCGAGTCGCGCGAGAGTGGCGACCGGCCGGGCGAGCGTCCGGCGGCGTTAGAGTTCACCTGCCCCTGGGCGCTCCGTCTCCAACGGTCTCGCGTCCGCCCCCGCCCCGCACCCCGAGGACGGCCGTGACTGCTCTTGAGCCGCGTCCCGACATGGTGACCGCAGCTGCCGCCGGTCATCCTGGTTGGGGCCAGACCGTGGGTCACTATGTCGCCCTGACCAAGCCGCGGATCATCGAGCTTCTCCTGGTCACGACCTTTCCGGTGATGTTCCTGGCCCAACGCGGTCTGCCATCGCTGTGGTTGATCGCCGCGACCCTGGTTGGCGGTACTTTGTCGGCCGCCGCTGCCAACACGCTGAACAGCTATCTCGACCGCGACATCGACTCGGTCATGCATCGCACCGAGAACCGGCCGCTGGTCACGGGTGCGGTCTCACCGTCGGCCGCGCTGCGTTTCGGCGGGGTGCTCACCGTGGCGTCGACATTGTGGCTCGGCCTCCTCGTGAACTGGCTGTCCGCCACGCTCTCACTGGGCGCCTTCGTGCTCTACGTCGGTTTGTATACGATGCTGCTCAAGCGCCGCACCTCCCAGAACATCGTCTGGGGAGGTGCCGCAGGATGTATGCCAGTGCTGATCGGCTGGTCTGCCGTCACCGGTTCCCTGGCGTGGCCGGCGCTGGTCCTGTTCCTCGTGATCTTCTTCTGGACGCCGGCCCACTACTGGCCGTTGTCGATGCGCTTCAAGGACGAGTACGAAACCGCCGGAGTGCCGATGCTCCCCGTGGTCGCACATGACGGGGCAGTGGCCCGGCAGGTTGTGCTCTACAGCTGGGCCACCGTGGCGATCTCCCTGACGATGGTTCCCATCGCCTCGATGGGGTGGATCTATCTGGTCGTCGCGGTGATCTCCGGTGGGCTCTTGCTCCTGGAGGCCCACAAGCTCCTGGCACGGGCCAAGGCTCCGCAGAACCTGACCACAGCCTCTTTGAAGCCGATGCGGTTGTTCCACTACTCCATCAGCTATCTGACGATCCTGTTCCTGGCCGTTGCCGTCGACCCGCTGCTGCACCTGGCCATCTGATGGATCCAGGCTGCCGCCCTGTCAACGCCTGCGCAGGCTCAGCACGCCGTAGGTCAGCGACACCGCGAGCATGGCGGCTCCGAGCATGTGGACCAGGACCAGCACCTCGGGCAGGCCGGTGAGGTACTGCGTGTAGCCGACCAACCCCTGAAGCACTGTGACGCCAAGGACGATGTGCCAGATCTTGCGGGGCCGCGGGTCGGTTGTTGTCAGCCGCACTGCCAGCAGCACGGCGACCACGAGGCCGGCGAACAGCATCACGGCGTCGGCGTGCAGCCACGAGATGGTGCGTGCGTCGAACCCGAAGCGTGGGGTGTTGGCATCGCCCGAATGCGGGCCCGACCCGGTGACCACCGTGCCGAGCAGGAGGATGACCACGCCAAGCCCAGCCGTGACCCGCGCCAGAGACCGAATCTCGTTGCGCGCCAACGCCACTGGGGCCCCGTCACCCTCGTCGACGCGGTACAGGAGGTATGCCGACAGCGAGACCAGGACCATCGAGGCGAGGAAATGCGCGGCCACGATCGCGGGGTTGAGACCGGTGAGCACGGTGATGCCGCCGAGGATCGCCTGCAGCATGACGCCGACCAGAGGGAGAACCGAGATTCGAAGCAACGCGCGACGTCCTGGCGCCCAGCGCCAGACAGCGACGATCACCAGCAGCGCCGCCACGCCGACGACGCCGGTCAGTGACCGGTTGCCGAACTCGATCAGCTTGTGAAATCCCTGGGCCTGGTGGGGGGTCGGGATGAACGACCCCGGGACGCACTGGGGCCAGGTCGGGCAGCCGAGACCCGAACCGGTCAGGCGCACCAGCCCACCCGTGACGACGATGCCGATCTCAAGGACCAGGTTGACCATGAGGACCCGGCGCAGCCACGGGTACGTCGTTGCAGCGGGGGGCACGCCATGAGGGTAGATGTCCGGCCAGCTACGTCGCGTCACAGGGTTCGGGGGCCTGCCTTCGCAGAGTCAACAGCCGCCGTCAAACGTGCAGGGGGCCGCGGTGCTGGTCACGCCTTGAGGACGACCGCCAGGCCTTGGCCAACGCCGATGCAGATGGCCGCCAGACCCCAGCCGCCACCACGGCGACGCAGCTCGTGGGCCAGTGAGCCGACGATGCGGGCACCGCTGCAGCCAAGTGGGTGGCCCATGGCGATGGCCCCGCCGTTGATGTTGACGATCGACGGGTCGAGCTCGGGCCATGACCTCAGGCAGGCGATCGACTGCGAGGCGAAGGCCTCGTTGAGCTCGACGACGTCAAGGTCGCCCCAGCCGATCCCGGCGCCGGACAGTGCGCGGTTCGCCGCGTCGACGGGCCCGATGCCGAAGACCCGTGGGTCCACGCCGGAGGCCGCGCGCGAGACGACCCGGGCCAAGGGAGCCGGGCCACCGAGCGAGATGAGACCGGCGTCGTCGGCCAGGAGCATTGCGGCGGCGCCGTCGTTCAGCGGTGAGGCATTGCCGGCGGTAACCGTCCCCCCGGGGCGAAACACCGGTTTGAGGCGGGCCAGTGCCGTCATCGAGGCGTCTGCCCGGATGCATTCGTCGCGCCTGAGGTTGGTGCCGTCGACGAGGACGACCTCGGCATCGAAGTGCCCGTTGTCCCATGCGGCCGCCGCTTTCTGGTGGGAGCCCAGGGCGAAGGCGTCCTGCTCCCCGCGGCTGATCGAGAACTGGTCGACCAGAATCTCCGCGCCCTCCCCGAGCGCGATCGTCCACTCTGCCGCCATCGCGGGATTGACCATCCGCCACCCGAGAGTCGTGGAGTGCAACGTCTCTGGACCGTTCGGGAACGCCACCGCGGGCTTGGTCAGGACCCAGGGCGCCCGGCTCATGGACTCGACGCCGCCGGCCACGATGACATGGGCGTCACCGGCCGCGATCGCCCGGGAGCCCTGGATCACTGCCTCCATCCCGGAGCCGCAGAGCCGGTTGACGCTCGCCCCCGTCACGGAGGTGGGCAGCCCCGCGAGCAGGACTGCCATCCGGGCCACATTGCGGTTGTCCTCGCCGGCACCATTGGCGTCGCCGATAAGGACATCGTCGATCGCCGTGGGGTCAAAGCCCTTATCCGTATGACGGGCCACCAGCGCGCGGATGACCGTCGCGGCGAGGTCATCGGGTCGGACGCCGGAAAGGGCACCGGCGTAGCGACCGATCGGGGTCCGGACGGCGTCGACGATCCAGGCGTCCATCATGGCGGCAGGCTAGTCGCTCCAGCGGAAGGTGCGCGATGCCAGCGCCGTCGCCACGGCGCCCCATGCGACAAGCACCAGGAGAGGCGCGGCGGCCGGTCGTCCGTGGACGAAAGCCTCACGCAGTCCGTCCCCGAGGGCGCCGGAAGGAAGGACAGCAGCGAGATGGGAGAGGCCCGACGGCATCTGGGTGCGCGGGACGATGACACCGCCGAGACCAAGAAGAGCGATCCAGATCAGGTTGGCCAGTGCGAGCACGCCTTCGGCACGCAGGGTGCCTGCCAGGAGAAGAGCCAGCGCGACGAACGCCCAGGTTCCGACCAGGGCCAGGAGTACGCCCGCGAACAAACCCACCCACTGTGGGTGCCACCCCAGGGCCAGGCCCAGGGCGCCGATCACGAAGAACTGCATGAGCTCGATCGTCAACACTGCCAACGCTTTGGCGAGGAGCAGGCCGTTGCGACCGAGCGGGCTGACACCGAGCAGGCGCAGCACGCCATACCTGCGGTCGAAGGCCGTGGAGATGGCCTGGCCGGTGAAGGCCGTGGATATCACGGCCAGGGCCAGCACCCCCGGAACGGCCAGGTCGATGCGTCGATCCGGGCCGAGCGAGGGGGAGTGGCTGAGCGCAAGACCCACCAGAGCCATCGCCGGCAGCACCACGGCGACGAGGAGCTGCTCGCCGTTGCGTAGGAGGGTGCCTGTCTCGAAACGGGCCTGTGCAAGAACCCGGGTGCGTGCGGGTGCGGCGGTGTTCACTGGGCGGCCTCCCGCGTCAGAGCGAAGTAGACGTCCTCGAGCGAACGTTGCCCGGTGAGCTCGCCGATGCCGCCCTGACCGACGACGCGACCGCGGTTGACGATGACGATGTGGTCGGCCAACCGCTCCGCCTCCTCGAACGAGTGCGTCGTGACGATGACAGCGCAGCCCGCGTCCCGGGTCTCCCGCACCAGATCCCAGACGTCGAGCCGGGCGTGAGGGTCCAGGCCCGCGGTCGGCTCGTCAAGGAAGGCGACCTCGGGCCTGCCCACAAGTGCGGCGGCCAGGGCGACACGTTGCTTCTGCCCGCCTGACAACCGACGGACCGTTGTGCCGCTGAAGGCGCCGATCCCGAGCCGGCTCACGAGCGTGTCGACGTCGGCGGGTGACTGGTGGAACGCGGCGAGGTGGCGCATCAGTCGCACCGGTTTGGTGCCGTTGGGCAGTCCGCCGTCCTGAAGCATGACCCCGACGCAGGCGCGGTGGTCGGGCCCGGCCTGCCATGGGTCGGCGCCAAGGACGCGGACCTCGCCGGAGTCCGGGTGTTGCAGACCCTCGGCGCACTCGATGGTCGTCGTCTTGCCCGCCCCGTTGGGGCCGAGAACCGCGGTCACCTGCCCGTGGCGGGCACTCCACGTCATACCCGCAAGGGCGGTGGTTGCGCCAAATCGCTTGGTGAGATCGCGCACGGTTACGGCCTCGGTCACGCGCGGAGTCTAAGTCGTCACCCTGAAGACTGGCGGCACAACACCATGAATCGTGAAGTTAGGCAGACCTAACTTGAGTTCTCGGGGCGAATTAGGTCACACTCATGTTGTGTTTATCGCTACGCGCCGCATCTCCGAGTCTGCTGAGGGGTCCAACCCCGGCCAGCACGTCCTCGAGGCGCGCACCCGGGACCGGGTGCGACAGACGATCTCCGAGCTGGGCCCGCTCACCGCGGGTGCCCTGGCCACGCGCCTGGGACTGACTCCCGCCGCGGTTCGCCGTCACCTTGACCATCTTGCCGAACAGGGTGCCATCGAGGAGCATGAGCCCGTCCGCGCTGGTGCGCTCGGCCGCCGTCGTGGTCGCCCGGCCCGCGCATACATCTTGTCCGAGGCCGGTCACGTTGGTCTGGGCAGTGACTGCGACCACGTCGCCACGTCGGCGCTGCGTTTTCTCGCCGATCATGCCGGCAAGGATGCCGTGCGCGAGTTCGCCCAGGAGCGCAGCGACGACTCCGAGCAGCGGTATGCCGCGAAGCTCGCCGACGCCGGCAAGGACGTCACGGCACGCGCCGAGGCGCTGGCGGCGGCACTGACCGCCGACGGTTTCGCGGCGTCCACCCGACCCGTCGGTCAGGGCACGCCCCTTGCCGGTGTGCAGCTGTGCCAGGGGCATTGCCCGGTACAGCACGTCGCGGCGCAGTTCCCACAGTTCTGCGACGCCGAGACCGACGCGTTCTCGCGCCTGCTCGGTGTTCACGTCCAGCGCCTTGCAACCCTCGCCCATGGCGAGCACGTCTGCACCACGTTCATCCCCCTGAGCGCCGTTCCCGTGAAGGCGACCCAGGCGCTCAGAGCACCGTCAGGAAAGACCACGTCTGATGAAAGGCCCCCACAATGACCAGCACCATCGAAGAGCTCAACCCAGGTCTGAAGGGCCTTGGCACCTACAAGTACGGCTGGTCCGACAGTGACGCTGCCGGTGTGTCGGCTCGTCGAGGTCTGAGCGAGGAGGTCGTTCGCGACATCTCTGGCCTCAAGAACGAGCCACAGTGGATGCTCGACCTGCGTCTGAAAGGTCTGAAGCTCTTCCGCAGGAAGCCCATGCCCACCTGGGGTTCCGACCTGACCGGCATCGACTTCGAGAACATCAAGTACTTCGTGAAGTCAACGGAGAAGCAGGCCACGACCTGGGATGAGCTGCCCGAGGACATCAGGAACACTTATGACCGTCTGGGCATCCCCGAGGCCGAGAAGCAGCGGCTCGTGGGCGGGGTGGCCGCCCAGTACGAGTCCGAGGTCGTCTACCACCAGATCCGTGCCGACCTGGCCGAGCAGGGCGTCATCTTCGTCGACACGGACACAGGCCTTCGTGAGCACGAGGACCTGTTCCGCGAGTACTTCACGTCGGTGATCCCGGTCGGCGACAACAAGTTCGCCGCCCTCAACACCTCGGTGTGGTCCGGTGGCTCCTTCATCTACGTCCCGCCGGGTGTGCGCGTCGACATCCCGTTGCAGGCCTACTTCCGGATCAACACCGAGAACATGGGTCAGTTCGAGCGGACACTGATCATCGCCGACGAAGGCTCCTACGTGCACTACGTCGAGGGTTGCACAGCGCCGATCTACAAGTCGGACTCGCTGCACTCGGCGGTCGTCGAGATCATCGTCAAGAAGAACGCCCGCGTTCGTTACACGACGATCCAGAACTGGTCCAACAACGTCTACAACCTCGTGACGAAGCGCGCGACCTGCGCGGAGGGCGCGACGATGGAGTGGATCGACGGCAACATCGGCTCCAAGGTGACCATGAAGTACCCAGCCGTCTTCCTCCTTGGCGAGCATTCCAAGGGCGAGACGTTGTCGGTCGCCTTCGCCGGTGCGGGTCAGCACCAGGACGCCGGCGCAAAGATGGTCCACGCTGCCCCCAACACCAGCTCCAGCATCATCTCCAAGTCGGTGGCTCGCGGCGGAGGCCGCAGCTCGTACCGCGGTCTGGTCCAGATCATGGAGGGTGCGCACGGAAGCGCCTCCAACGTGCGCTGTGACGCGCTGCTCGTCGACAAGATCAGCCGCTCAGACACCTATCCGTATGTCGATGTCCGTGAGGACGACGTGAAGATGGGTCACGAGGCCACGGTCTCCAAGATCGGTGACGACCAGCTGTTCTACCTCATGTCCCGCGGTATGACGGAGCAGGAGGCCATGGCCATGATCGTGCGTGGCTTCATCGAGCCCATCGCCCGTGAGCTGCCCATGGAGTACGCCCTCGAGCTCAACAGGTTGATCGAGCTTCAGATGGAAGGCGCGGTCGGTTGATGTCGCTCACGCGAGAGACCTCCCCCCAGTACCTGGGGTCACGGGCCCACACGGACTCGGCGGCGGCCTATGTCCCTGACCAGTCGCGCGCAGAGCGCAAGACCTCGTATGACGTGGCGGACTTCGCGGTCCCGGGTGGTCGCGAGGAGGACTGGCGATTCACGCCGGTGGACCGCCTTGGCGGCCTCTTCCAGGTCGAACCGACTGACGACTCCAGGCTGACGCTGGACATTGTCGCGCCCCAGGGTGTTGAGATCGGCCAGGCCAAGGCCGGCGACAGCGTCTTCGGCTCCGTCCTGTGCCCGTCCGACCGTGCTTCCGCCGCCGGCTGGGCTGGTGCCGAGAAGGCGACCCTCGTGACCATCCCGAACGAGGTCGAGCTCGCCGAGCCGGTGCGCATCACCATCACCGGCGAGTCCGCTCCGGGTGCGAGGCCACCTCGGATCAACGACCACCTGATCGTCGATGCCCGGCGGTTCTCCAAGGCGACGGTCGTGCTGACCCACAAGGGCTCCGCCGAGTGCGCCGCCAACGTGGAGCTGCGCGTCGGTGACGGTGCAGACCTGACATTTGTCACGGTGCAGGAGTGGGATGACGACGCGATCCACCTTGCCCAGAACGACGCCCTGGTCGGTCGCGATGCCACCCTCAGACACATCACCGTCACTCTGGGTGGCGAGATCGTTCGGGTGTGCACCAACGTGCGTTACTCCGGCCCTGGTGGCTCGGCCGAGGCGATCGGCGTCTACTTCGCGGATGCTGGTCAGCACCAGGAGCACCGCCTCTTCGTCGACCACGAGACGCCCAGCTGCACCTCGAACGTTGAGTACAAGGGGGCCTTGCAGGGGGACTCCGCGCATACTGTGTGGATCGGCGACGTGCTCATCCGCGCGACCGCCGAGGGCACGAACACCTACGAGCTCAACCGCAACCTCATCCTCACCGAAGGTGCGCGGGCTGACTCCGTGCCCAACCTCGAGATCGAGACCGGCGAGATCGTCCGCGCCGGTCACGCTTCGGCCACCGGCCGCTTCGACGACGAGCAGCTCTTCTATCTGGAGTCGCGGGGCATCACCCCGGACGAGGCACGTCGCCTCGTCGTTCGTGGCTTCTTCGCGGACATCGTCAACCGCATCGGCGTCACAGAGGTCCAGGACCACCTGATGGCCGCGATCGACACGGAGCTGTCGTTGTCGGTGGG
>DASVHT010000112.1:0-10517 GCA_036382455.1 Dermatophilaceae bacterium | reverse complement strand
AGGACCTTGACGCGAACGCTCGCCTGGGTCGACATGATCGGGATCGAGAGCAGGAAGGCGATGACCGTGCCGAAAGTGAGGGCGGCCACGGTCAGGTACGTCAGCACGGCTGATGAGATCGTCCGGGCGGTGAGCGAGGAGAACATCAGACCCAGCGCGCAGATCACCGCCAGCACGAACACGAGCACGGCCACGGCCAAGAGCATCCGGCCCGCCTCGACCCCGCCGGCGATCCAGGCCCACACCAGGAATGGCGACGCGGCGAGCAGGAAGGCGAGCGAGATGACCCACGCCGCGACGAGCTTGCCGATCACGATGTCCGCGGGGGTCAGCAGGGTCGTCTGCAAGGTGGCCAGAACACCGTGCTCCCGGTCGCCGTTGACGGAGGTCGCCGTCAGGGATGGGACCACCAGCATGCCCAGGCCGAGCACGAAGAAGAGCACCACGTCATACAGCGTCGCGCCGCGGTCGCCCGGCTGGTTGCTGACGGCCCACCATGTCAGCCCCGCGACGGCACCGATGATCAGGAACCAGATGCCGATGACGACGGGCCAGCGAGACGTCCGCAGCCGTTGCCTCAGCTCCAGCACGGCGATCGTTCTGACTCCTTGCAGGCTCATTGCCGGTCCTCTGTCGCAGCCAGGTAGGCCGTCTCCAGCGCACCGTGGCTGGGCGCGAAGGCGGTGATGGGTATGCCGTCGCCGACCAGCTGGGCGAGCAGCTCGGATGCCGCGATGTCTCCGGCGACCTCGACGTCGACAGCGTCGGAAAGTGGTTGGGTGCTGACCCCGTGGTGGGCAAGTGCCGCCATCAGGCGAGGCGGGTCGAGCGAGGTGATCCGCCACTGCGAGACCTGGTGACCCGATCCGTCGCCGGAGCCTGACTCAGAGCTGAGGTCCTGCACCGCGACGCTGCAACCGCCGGCCACGATGACGGCGCGGTCGGCGATCTCCTGAAGCTCCGTGAGGATGTGGCTGGAGACGAGCAGGGTTGCACCGGACGCCGCCAGCCCGCGCAGGATGTCACGCAGCTCGATCCGGCTTCGTGGGTCAAGTCCGGACGCAGGTTCGTCCAGCAGCAGGATGCTGGGGTGGTGGACCAGCGCCCTGGCCAGGCCCAGGCGCTGTTTCTGTCCGCGCGAGAGCACGCGGGCAGGTCGGTCGGCGAGGTCTCCGAGGTGGACCAGCTCGAGCAGCTCGGCGGCTCTCGCGCGTGCCGGTCCGGGAGCCATGAGGTATGCCGCCGCAACGGTCTCGAGCACCTCGCGCACCGTGAGTGCATCCCAGGTGCCGAACCCGTCCGGCATCCAGCCGATCGTCGCCCGCACCTCCCGTGGTGCGGCAACGGGATCGATCCCGCCGATGCGGATCGATCCGGCGTCGGGGGCAAGGAGGGTCGCCAGCATGAGCAGGAGCGTGGTCTTGCCGGCGCCGTTGGGGCCGATGAGCGCTGTCACCTCACCCGGACGAGCCTGCAGGTCGATGTGGTCGACGGCGAGCACCGTCCCGAAGGCCCGCCGGACTCCCGCGACCTCGATCCCGGCTGTTGTGCCCATGGGTCCCGCCCTCGCCCCCCGTAGAGATCTCGCAGCGTCGAAATGTCGCTGAGCCACGAACGTCCGAAATGTTGCTGAGTCAAGAATGTAACTGTCAGACCATCCCATCGGCGGCTTTTCGGCACGCGTCGGGGGTCACGATCCGTGCCCGTAGGATTGAGCCCGATGAGTACGACGAGCGCGGCGCCAGCGACGGGACGCACCACGGTCCTTGCGGCGACGGGGCGCAGGTCCGTTCCGGTGGCCGTTGCCCAGGCCGGACGGCGGCGGTCGTTCGCCGTCATCAGCCACCCGGACGCGGGCAAGTCGACCCTCACGGAGGCCCTCGCCCTGCATGCCCACGTCCTGTCGCGAGCAGGAGCGATCAACGGCAAGGATGGGCGCGGCGGCACCGTGTCGGACTGGATGGACATCGAGCGCGAGCGTGGCATCTCCATCACGTCCGCGGCGTTGCAGTTCACCTACCGCGACACCGTGATCAACCTGGTCGACACCCCGGGGCACGCCGACTTCTCCGAGGACACCTACCGGGTGCTGTCAGCGGTCGATGCGGCCGTGATGCTGGTGGACGCGGCCAAGGGTCTGGAGGTCCAGACAATGAAGCTGTTCGAGGTCTGCAAACACCGCAACATCCCGATCATCACGGTCATCAACAAGTGGGACCGCCCGGGTCGTGAAGCCCTCGACCTGATGGACGAGATCAGCGAGCGGACCGGGCTGCAGCCTGCGCCCTTGAACTGGCCCGTGGGCATCGCCGGCGACTTCCGGGGCGTGCTGGACATGATGACGGGGGAGTACCTCAGGTTCACCCGGACGGACGGCGGGGCAACGGTGGCACCCGAGGCTCACCTGGGCGCCGAGGCGGCCGAAGCCCTCGAGGGGGAGGCCTGGCTGCGCGCCGTGGAGGAGAGTGACCTGATAGTTGCGACTGGCGCCGGGCATGATCCCGAGGGGTTTCTGGCGGCCACGAGCACCCCGGTGATGTTCGGCTCGGCTGTCCTCAACTTCGGTGTCCGTTTCCTGCTCGACACCCTGGTCGACCTCGCTCCGGCGCCGAGCGCACGCCCCGACGCCGATGGCCGTCTGCGCGAGATCGACTCTCCCTTCAGCGCATTCGTCTTCAAGATCCAGGCCGGTATGAATGTCGCTCACCGCGACCGCCTCGCCTTCATCCGCATCTGCTCGGGCACGTTCGAGCGCGGCATGGTGGTCACCCACTCCTCGACCAAACGCCCGTTCGCCACGAAGTACGCCCAACAGGTCATGGGTCGCGAACGAACGAGTCTGGACATCGCCTTCCCCGGCGACGTCGTCGGTCTGGTCAATGCCAATGCCCTTCGGGTCGGTGACACTCTGTACGTCGAGCAGCCGGTCACCTTCCCCCCGATCCCGTCCTTCTCCCCCGAGCACTTCGCTGTGGCGCGGGCCAGGGACTCGAGCCGATACAAGCAGTTCCGGCGCGGTATCGAGCAGCTTGACCACGAGGGCGTTGTCCAGGTGCTGCGATCGGACCTGCGAGGTGACCAGGCGCCGGTCCTGGCCGCGGTCGGACCCATGCAGTTCGAGGTCGCGGAGCACAGGATGGCGGGGGAGTTCAACTCGCCGATCTCGCTCGACCGGCTGGCGTACTCCCTGGCTCGTCGCACGGATGATGAGGGTAGGGAGGCACTGCGCGGCCAGCGTGCGGCCGAGGTGCTCACGCGCAGCGACGGTGTGCTGTTGGCCGTCTTCAGCGACAGGTGGAGGTTGCAGTCCGTGGAGCGCGACCTGCCAGACCTCATGCTTGCCCCGCTGGTGGTCTCCCTGTGACTCCCGGCCAGAATCCAGGTAGCAGGGAGCGTCTCGGCATACGCCCGGGCCGTTCGGGTCAGGTGGGCACCACCTAAACTGGCCTCTCGCGCCTTTCACGTCAACCGGAGCCTCATTGTGAGCTTGGTCGTCCAGAAGTACGGCGGGTCATCGCTGACTGACGCCGACAGCATCAAGCGTGTTGCGCGGCGGATCGTCGAGACGCGCAAGGCCGGCAACGAGGTGTGCGTCGTGGTCTCTGCCATGGGCGACACGACCGACGGGCTGCTCGACCTGGCCCAGCAGATCAGCCCCTTGCCGCCCGC
This sequence comes from Dermatophilaceae bacterium, assembly GCA_036382455.1. Lineage (GTDB taxonomy): Bacteria > Actinomycetota > Actinomycetes > Actinomycetales > Dermatophilaceae > UBA4719. Next base: position 6,848 of record DASVHT010000112.1, on the reverse strand, counting down.
CCGCGAGATGGACATGCTCCTGACGGCTGGCGAGCGCATCTCGATGTCGTTGGTGGCTATGGCGATCGCCAACCTCGGCCACACCGCGCGTTCGTTCACGGGGTCCCAGGCCGGGGTCATCACCGACTCGTCCCACGGCAAAGCGCGCATCATCGACGTCACGCCAGGGCGCATCAAGGATGCGCTGGCCAACGGCGACATCACCATCGTGGCCGGATTCCAGGGCGTCAGCGCGAGCAGCAAGGACATCACGACGCTGGGCCGTGGTGGCTCGGACACCACAGCGGTGGCTCTGGCTGCTGCGCTCCACGCCGATATCTGCGAGATCTACACCGACGTCGACGGTGTCTTCACCGCCGACCCCAGGATCGTGCACACGGCCCGCAAGATCGACACCCTCTCCAACGAGGAGATGCTCGAGATGGCCGCCTGCGGGGCGAAGATCCTGCATCTGAGATGTGTGGAGTACGCCCGGCGCTTCGACATGCCGATCCACGTCAGATCCTCGTTCTCCTACCGGGAGGGCACCGTGATCGTCCCCAAATCAGCAGACGAAGAAGGAGACAGCGTGGAAGCCCCGATCATTGCCGGCGTCGCTCACGACCGCAGCGAAGCCAAGATCACCGTTGTCGGCGTGCCGGACCACCCCGGCATGGCGGCCGAGATCTTCCAGGCCTGTGCCGCTGCCGAGATCAACATCGACATGATCGTCCAGAACGTCTCCGCGGTGGAGACCGGTCTGACCGACATCTCCTTCACGCTGCCCAAGACCGACGGCCAGGTCGGCGTCCAGGCGCTCAAGCGCATCCAGCCCGAGGTCGGCTTCGCTTCGCTGCTGTACGACGACCACATCGGCAAGCTCTCGCTCGTTGGTGCCGGTATGCGGTCACACCCCGGCGTGTCCGCCACCTTCTTCAAAGCGCTCGCCGATGCGGGCATCAACATTGAGATGATCTCCACCTCGGAGATACGCGTCTCGGTCATCACCCGGGACGACCAGCTCGACGACGCCGTGCGCGCTGTGCACACCGCCTTTGGTCTTGACTCGGCCGATGGTGAAGCCGTGGTCTACGGAGGTACCGGACGATGAGCACTCGCAAGCCCACCCTGGCTGTCGTCGGCGCGACCGGCGCGGTCGGCACCGTCATGCTCAGCATCCTGAGCCAGCGCAAGGACGTCTGGGGTGAGATCCGACTCGTTGCCTCCGAGCGTTCTGCCGGCAGGATCCTCAAGGTCAGGGGTGAGGAGATCGAGGTCCGGGCACTGGCCCCTGAGGTCTTTGACGGGGTCGACGTCGCCATGTTCGACGTGCCGGACGAGATCTCGGCGAAGTGGGCCCCGATCGCGGTGTCACGCGGTGTTGTCGCGGTCGACAACTCCGGTGCTTTCCGCATGGACCCCGACGTGCCGCTGGTCGTGCCAGAGGTCAACCCCGCCCAGGTCCGCAACCGGCCCAAGGGCATCATCAGCAACCCCAACTGCACGACCCTGACGATGATGGACGCGATCGGCACCCTCCACGCCGGGTGGGGACTCAAGGAGCTGGTGGTTTCCTCCTACCAGGCCGCCTCGGGCGCCGGGCAGCCCGGCATCGATCGTCTCTATGACGAGATCGCCGTGCTCGCCGGCAACCGCGAGGCAGGCCAGCACGCGGGAAACGTGCGCGCGGCGGTCAACGACAAGCTGGGCGAGGACTCACCCTTCCCCGCGCCGCTGGCTCTCAACGTCGTGCCATGGGCCGGTTCGCTCAAGGATGACGGTTGGAGCTCCGAGGAGCTCAAGGTTCGCAACGAGTCGCGCAAGATCCTGGGCATCCCCGACCTCAAGGTCTCGGCGACCTGTGTGCGCGTCCCGGTCATCACGACCCATTCGCTGGCGGTTCATGCGGTCTTCGAGAGGCCGCTGACCGCCGATGTCGCTCGCCAGGCGCTGGTCCAGGCGCCTTCGGTCGTCGTTCTGGACGACCCGGGCGCCGGTGAGTGGCCGACCCCCGCCGATGTCGTGGGGTCCGACCCGACCTTCGTCGGACGGATCCGCCAGTCGCTGGACTTCCCCAACTCCATCGACCTTTTCGTCTGCGGTGACAACCTGCGCAAGGGGGCAGCGCTCAACACCGCTCAGATCGCCGAGCTGGTGGCCGAGGAGCTCACGGCCGGGTCCCCGGACCAGGACGACTGAGCTCGCAGGCGCCGACTCCCATGCCCGCGGCCCACGGCGCTGGTGAGGGGATCGGGGTCAGCGGGCGAGGTGGACCACGGCGGTCAGGCCCTGACCGTCGGGGTTGTCCTCCAGCGAGATCGACCCGCCCGAGCGCCGAAGCAGCTCGCGGACGATGGCCAGCCCAAGGCCGGTGCCTCCTGCGTCCCGGTCCCGCGCGTCATCGAGCCGGGCGAACCGCTCGAACACCCGCTCCCGTTCGCCAGCTGGTATGCCGGGTCCGTCGTCGACCACGGTCAGCACCGCGCGCCCGCCTTCGGCGCGCACCGCAAGGACAACGCTCGAGCGGGCGTGGCGCATGGCGTTGTCGACGAGGTTGGCCACAACCCGCGCCAGCTCCTCGGCGTTGACGCTGGCGTAGACCGCGGGCCCGCCAGAGACCGAAACAGGCACTCTCGCATCGACATACCGGCTGGCAGTCGCGACCAACAGGGCTCTGACGTCGAGGGACTCGCGTCTGGACGGGGGTCTGGCGTCGCTTCCGGCACGGGCCAGCAACAAGAGGTCCTCGACCAGGGCGGCCAGGCGGGTGACGTCGGCGAGCAGGTCGGTGGCAAGCTCACCGCCCTCGCCGAGCCGCTGGGCCACCTCGAGCTGGGTGCGAAGGCTGGCCAGGGGGCTGCGCAGCTCATGGGCCGAGTCCGCCACGAAGGCGCGCTGACGTCCGCGGGCGGCGGCCAGCCGGTCGAGCATGTCGTTGAGGGTGACGGCCAGGGCGCGGATCTCGTCTGCGGACTCCGGGACGGCCAGCCGCTCGTCCTGGTCGCTGCCGCTGATCCGTGCCGCTCCCGAACGAAGCATCTCCACCGGCCGGAGGGTCCAGCCGATGACCCGCCAGGCAATGAGGGCCATGACCACGACCAGCGGGGGGTAGGTGACCAGCAGGGTGTTGCGCAGGACCTGCTGGCTCTGCTCGATCTCGTTGACGGGGACGGCGACGATGATGCTGGATCGGGCCGAGGCGGAGCCAGCGCGAACCGCGATGACGCGCAGGGTTCCCGTGAGGCCGGCTCGGGCACCTGGGACCGAGATGCGTTCTCCTGCAAGGGCTTTGACCAGCTCAGGAGATCGCAGCAAGGGGGTAAGGCGATCGGCGCTCACCGACGCTCTGACGACGGCACCCGAGCTGTCGACCACCTGCATGACCTGTGAGCCCGAGACCGGCAACGGGTCCGGAAGGGTGTTGTCGTCCACCATCGCGGCGACCGCGCGGGCGCTGGCGTAGGCGCCGTCGTCCACGGCACCGTTCACGGTGATGGTCAGCACGGCATACAGCACGACGCTGCCCAGCGCCAGGGCCAGGGCCACGCCGGTGACCCCCACCGCCATGAGCCGGGCGCGCAGGCTGAGCCCCCGCAGATGCCCTCTCATGGAGACAGCCGGTAGCCGGCGCCTCGCACGGTGAGCAGGACATCACGCCCGACCTTGCGCCGTAGATAGCCGATGTAGACCTCGACGGCATTGGGGTCGGTGTCCTGTGCCGCGTCCCAGACGTTGTCGAGCAGCTCGATCTTGCTCACCACGCGGTCGGGGTGACGCAGGAAGTACTCGAGCAGCGCGTACTCGCGGGGCGTCAGGGCAACCGGGGCGCCGGCGAGCTCGACCTCATGGGTTGCCGGGTTCAAGGTGATGTCGCGCGCTGTCAGGATCGAGGGGCGTGCGGGCAGGTTGCGGCGCGTCAGCGATCTGAGCCGGGCCAGCAGCACCACGAAGGAGAACGGTTTGGTGAGGTAGTCATCGGCTCCGTAGTCCAGTCCGTCGGCCTGGTCGTACTCGCCGTCCTTGGCCGACAGCATGAGGACCGGCACCCAGTTCGCTTCGGTGCGAAGGGTGCGGACCACGTCGTAGCCCGACATCCCCGGCAGCATCACGTCCAGGACCACCGCGTCGTAGTCGCCGTGGCGGGCGCTGGCGAGTCCCGATGGGCCGTCGGTGGCCACGTCGACGAGGAACCCCTCTGCGGTCAGCCCGCGTCGGAGCGCCGCCCCCAGGCGTAGCTCGTCCTCGACCACCAGCAGTCGCACGGCGTACAGACTGTCATGTCTCACGGAGGCCCCGCTCAGGTTCACAGGCGGCTCTCAGGCGTGCGGGTGGAGGATGGGCGCATGAGCATCTTCGAGACCAACCCGACCCTGCGATGGACGGTCCCCGCGGTGACGGCCGTGGCCCTGGTGGGTGGCGGAACAGCGATCGGGGGGCTGCGCGCCATCGCCGATGACGGTCTACCGGCTCGAACCGCCGCGCAGCTGCTCGTCGACGTGCGCCAGGCGCGCCTTGACGGGCTGTCGGGCACCGTGGTCCAGCAGTCCGACCTGGGCCTTCCGGACCTTCCCGTTGCTGGCGCCTCGGGCGGCACTGGCAGCTCCAGCCTGACCTCGCTGATCTCCGGCACGCACACCATGCGGGTCTGGTTCGCCGGTCCCGACCGGGCCAGGATGGCCCTGTTGGGGACGCTGGGAGAGTCCGACGTGATCCGCAACGGTCAGGACGTCTGGGTCTGGGCCAGTCAGGAGAAGACGGCCAAGCACTACGTCCTGCCCGCGCACGACGCCGCAGGCAAGAGTGCCGGGATCTCTGGCACATCCGGTATGCCGACTCCCACCGACCTGCCCACCTCACCCCAGGCGGCAGCCGAGCGGGCGCTGGCGGCGATCACCCCGAGCACACAGGTGACCACCAGTGGCACCGCGACCGTGGCCGGGCACTCGGCCTACGAGCTGGTCCTCAAGCCGAAGGAGGCGACGTCACTTATCGCTCAGGTCCGCATCGCTATCGACGGCACCGAGCACGTGCCGCTGCGGGTCCAGGTCTTTGCGAAGAAGGTGGCCGACCCGGTCTTCGAAGTGGCGTTCAGCGCAGTGGACTTCGCCCGTCCCGACGCCGCTCAGTTCACCTTCAAACCACCGCCGGGCACCACCGTGACTGATTCCAAGGTGCCAACGCGGCCGTCGGCTGCTGACTCCAAGACCAACACCGTTACGCCGCAACCGGGCTCGGCGACCATGCCCAAGGTGGTCGGCTCGGGCTGGGGCAGCGTGATCGTGGCCAAGATTCCGTCGGGTACCAGCGCAAACGCGAGCACGGGCACAGGAACCCCCGGGGCCGCGGCGGACAACAGCATCGCCTCGCTGATGAAGTTCGTCGGGCTGCTGCCCAAGAAGACGGGCAGCTGGGGCTCGGGGCACCTCATGGCCGGGACCGCGTTCTCCGTGCTGCTCACCGACGACGGCCGGCTCGTGGCCGGGGCCGTGACGCCGAAAGGTCTTTACGCCGCGCTGGCCGGTTCGTGAGTCGCGAGGCAAGCCATGGGGTGGGCGACCCTGCTCTAGAGGACGTGGCCGGGGGGGACTTCGCGGTGGCTACGCAGGGTCTGACCAAACGGTTCAGCCGGCAGGTCGCGGTTGACGGCGTCGACATGCTGGTGCCTCGCGGGGCGGTCTACGGGTTCCTCGGCCCGAACGGTTCCGGGAAGACGACGACGATTCGCATGCTTCTCGGGCTGATCAGGCCGACGTCGGGCCGCCACCGACTTCTGGGCAAGGCGATGCCCGACCATTTCGGGGATGTCCTGCCGTCCGTGGGTTCGCTGGTCGAAGGCCCCGCATTCCACCCCTACCTGTCGGCCCGGGCCAACCTCTCTCGGCTGGACTCGGTTGACCGTCATGCCGATCCGCGCACCACCAAGGTGCGTGTCGATCGCGCACTCGACCGGGTGGGGCTCCTGGCGGCGGCCGACAAGCGCTACCGGGCATACTCCCTGGGCATGCGACAAAGACTCGCGATCGCTGGAACCCTGCTCGCGCCACGCGAGCTGCTCGTCCTCGACGAGCCGACCAACGGCCTCGACCCCCAGGGCACCCGGGAGGTTCGCCACCTCATCGGATCCCTGGCCGATGACGGGGCCACGGTGCTGGTCTCCAGCCATCTCCTGTCCGAGGTTGAGCAGGTGTGCACCCACATCGGCGTGATGCACGTGGGCGTGCTGCTCACCCAGGGGCCGATCGCCGAGGTGCGAGCCGTGAGCGAGGCCCGGGCCCGGGTCCAGACCGACCGCCCCGAGGATGCCGCGCGAGTGCTGAGGGCGCTCGGGCTGACTGAGGTGGTAGCCGAATCGGGCTGGGCTGCGGGCGCTTTGGGCGAAGTGGCCGCAGAGAAGGTGGTCGCGGCGCTCGTGCACGACGGTGTGCCCGTGACAGGTTTTGCGGTCGAACGGCCCAGCCTGGAAGACCTGTTCGTGTCCCTCACCGGGGAGGGCTTCAATGTCAGCGGCTGAGGTCACCGGTGAGAGGACCCGCAGTTCGGGCGAGGAGGCGACCAGGGCGCCGGGTGACCGGGCACCACGACGCATCTCGACTCGATTTCTGCGCTCCGAGCTGGGGCTGATCTTCGGGCGCCGTCGCAACCAGGCCGGAATGGGCATCCTGGCCGCGGTGCCCGTCATCATCGCGATCGCCGTCAAGGTGTCGACACCGCGCCCGGGGCGTGGACCAGACTTCTTCGCCTCGATCACGTCCAACGGGCTCTTCGTGGCGCTGGCCGCACTCACCCTCGAGATGGCGCTGTTCCTGCCGCTCGCCGTGGGAACGATCGCCGGGGACTCCGTTGCCGGCGAGGCGAACATCGGAACGCTT
>DASVHT010000111.1:0-2781 GCA_036382455.1 Dermatophilaceae bacterium | reverse complement strand
GGTCTGGGGCATCGTGCGCGCGGGGGACCTGGGCTGGAGGTCCGTCCCGGTGACCGGGGCGCTCCTCGCGGGGCTGACGCTGATCGGCGCCTTCATCCGACACGAGGGGCGTACGACGTACCCGCTCGTGCCGCTGCGTCTGTTCCGCTCGCGCAGCTTCTCGGTCGCCAACGTGGCGTCGCTGGCCTTCACCGTCGGGATGTTCGGGGCGGTGTTCCTGCTGGCCCAGTACCTACAGATCGTGGACGGCTACACCCCTCTCCAGGCCGGGATCCGCACGCTGCCCTGGACCGCCGCGCCGATGATCGTCGCTCCGATCGCGGGACTCCTCGCGCCGCGGGTCGGCGTGCGCGTCCTGCTCGGCTCTGGGCTCGTGCTTCAGGCTCTCGGGCTGACGTGGCTCGCCGTGGTAGCCGGTGCCTCGACCCCGTACGCCGATCTCGTTCCTGGCTTTGTCATGGCCGGGATCGGGATGGGGCTGACGTTTGCGCCCAGCGCCACTGCTGTGCTGGCCGACATGGCTCCCGACGACCATGCCACTGCAAGCTCGACCAACTCCACGATCCGCGAGATCGGCGTCGCACTTGGGGTGGCCGTGCTGGTCGCGGTGTTCCGGGCGAACGGTGGCGCACTTACCCCGGTCGGGTACAACGCCGGGCTGCGCGTGGCCATCTTCACGGGCGCAGCGGTCGTGGCCCTGGGCGCACTCTCCACGATCGGGCTCCCACGCACCACAATGCGCGCCCTCGCCACATCCCAAGCACCCGGCGCTGCAAACTGAGCGTGGTTCTGCCTTGGCGCCGCTAGAACATGTCCCGAATCCCCGTGGGTCAACCCGTTCAGTGTCAAGATGACTGTGCGGACCATCAGATCGAAGAAGAACGGGTCGAATGGACGCGTGACGAGAGTGGTGGCAATGGCTGACCAGGGCGAGGCGCACCGACACGGCTTGTTGCAGTCTGCGATCGAGGAGTTTCTGGAGGGGACCCGCTCGGTGGCCAACCTCGTCGGGTCGGTCGGAAGCGGAGCGCTGGGCGCAATGCCTGAGCCGTTGCCGGCGACGGTGACCCGGATGCTCACGTCCCTTCAGCAGCTCATCGAACACGCGCCCCCGCTGACCGCCGAGCTCGACATCTTGGTCCAGGAGCTCCACGCAAAGCGGTTGACGGTGCAGGCGCTACAGGCCGAGCTGTCCGCTTTCGACCACCAGCTCGGCGTGCTCGAGAAGTCGCTGGCGCCGATGGAGATCTGGGTTCATCAGTGGACCCGGATGCGTGAGTCGTTGACCGAGACGCTTCGCTCGGCCCCAACGGAACAAGGTCCGCAGGCCGACTGACCGTCCGCAGCGCAGCCGGCGGGCTCGGGCCTAAAGCGGGAGTGCGGTCTCCAAGGCCGTCGTGCCCCCCTGTTGACCGGTGGCGCCCCCGCGACGGCGGAAGGACTCTTGCCCGAAGGCGGCCTCGACCTGCTCGTCAGGCATCGCCAGGAATGGGCCGAAGTCGCCGACCTGGGACTCGTGTGCGGCCATCGCCGCGCGCTTTGCTGCCAATGCCGCGCGCACGTCGACAACGGTGGTGATCTCCGACTCGGGCAAGCCGAACTCCGAGACGTCCGGCGGTGCGGCCTCGGCCGCCCATTGCGGGTTGCTGGCCATGAGTCTGACCATCTGGTCGCGATTGACGGTCGCCTCGTATACGTGGGTGACTCCGGCGAGCTCCGCGGCCCGGGCCCCGACGACGTGGACCTGAATGTGGTCAGGGTGGCCGTAGTTGCCGTGCGGGTCATAGATCGTGAGCACATCGGTGCCCTCCTCGACCAGCAGCTGCGCCAGCCGCGAGGCTGCTACCTCGACGTCCACGTTGCAGAACGCCTCCGCCCGCGCGTTGTCCGGGGTGCCTGCCATCCCCGAGTCCGGATAGCCGAGCATCTCCAGTCGGTGTACGCCCAGTGCGCGGGCCGAGGCCTCCAGCTCGCGGCGGCGCCGGTCGACGAGGCGCTCGCCGTCTGCGAGCAATCCCTCCGGCACCTCCCCGAGCGCGCCGTCGGTGGCGGTCACCAGCACTACCCGGTGCCCGGCGTCGGCGGCCAGGCGCATGACTCCACCGGTGGTGAAGACCTCGTCGTCGGGGTGGGCGTGGAAGCACACGAGAACGCTCGTTGGGGCGGCTGGGCTTTGGCCATCGTGCGGTCGTGTCATGGCTGCTCCTTCCTGGTTGAGGCGGTCGGTCGACACATCTGCGGCGCTTTGGTGGCATGGCCCAGGCCCATGGCCACCGTGCGCGCACCGGTCAACCGCGCCGGGTTGACGATGACATTCTCATTGATAGACATTCTCACTGATCGGGGCCGCCTCTATGGCGACCGGACCTCGTCTGCACTGCCGTGAGTGTCCGGGCACCGCATCTGGTGCCGGAAAGGGAGGCGGCGATACTGTGCGCTCGCACCCTTTGCGCGCTGGCAGGAAAGGTGCGAGACCGGACTGACTGCGCCTGGCGTTCCGGTGGGGGCGGCCCAGTCGGCCCTCGAACAGGGCGGGGAAGGATGTCTCATGGGCGACCTGATGCAGCCACTGTCCTTCGGCCACCTGATGTGCTGGGCACTGGAGGAGCTTCGTCTGGACGGTTCGATCTTCGGAGTGAAGGAGAACCAGTTCTGGCGCCCCGAGCCCGGTCGTCTCATCACTGACTCCTTCGGCGACCGGCTGGCATCACCCGTGGGCCCCGCTGCAGGGCCCCAGACCCAGCTGGCCAACAACATCCTCGTGGCCTATCTGACCGGTGC
>DASVHT010000110.1:0-5949 GCA_036382455.1 Dermatophilaceae bacterium | reverse complement strand
CCATGGCGCACCTCCTACAACTTGGCCGGCCCGACGCAACGCCCCGGCTACCGGCGACGGCCGAGGCCGCTACTCCCACCCCACCCCTCTCCCACGGTCCGCGACAGGATCGGTTACCGGTCAAACGTTGACCGTGTCTCCCCTGGAGTCAAGGCAGTCGCCGGGCTCGATAGGCGTTGCCTCCAAGTCTTCGGCGCCGAGTACCGCGTCGATGAGGTGGTAATCGCCAGCGATGAGGGTCGAGTCGAAGTCGACCTCGGTAGCGACGCACCAAGAGTTGTCCGTGGGCCAGATGAGGCTTGGTGACTGCGGGACGAACCAGTCCTGGGACGGCCAATGGCCCAGGTCCATCGCGGCTTCCAACGGTCCGGAGAAGAGGAGGTAGTCCCGTCCGGGGTGGTGTAGCCGTCTGGCGAAGAAGCAGTCCACAGCCGGATCGGTGTGCCCCGCGAGAATGCGGCACAACGCGGCCAGGGTCTGCGGTTCCAGATCTCCCACCAGAGGCTCGTCGCCGTCCCACGGCATACCTCCGGACGCCGAACGGCCAGTGCCGTCCTCGACCCCCGGACTGCTGATGGACCGCCACTGCATCAGCGCGTGCGCCACTCGCCCGGTCCTGGCGCACACTGCCGACCACGTCGCCGGTTCCCCGTCGTGGTCCCGCACCGGGTGCAGTACCCGGGCAGAGGCAGGGAAGCCTCGCGGGACAACCGAGCTGACCTGCCCTCCGAAGGGGCCAAGCCTGGGAGCGATCCAGTCAGCCACCGACGGGTCCTTCACGAACGACAACCGGCTGGGGCACATGTGGTGACTCTATTGATCCGACCCTGTATGTCCCACTCGACGATCTCCATCTGAGATGGCCAAAGCTCGTCGCCGACGTCCACTTCGGACGTCCAGACTGCGCAATGGGAGGTGCCGCAGTTGCGAACCCAAGAAGCGAGGACACCATCTGAATGCCGAGTTGCGTTATACGACTTGTGGTGCCGGCCCTCACGCCACCCGGGGTGAGTCCGCGGGGCGCGAGGCGGGATGGCTTGTCAGTTGTCTTCGGTTCCGACGACTTCGGACCACAGTGCTTCTGGTGAGTCGGCCGATCCCGTCTCGCGAATGGTTTGCTCGACCAAGAGGCGTCCGGTGTGCTCGAGGTGGGCGGCCATTGACTCGGCCGCGTTCTGTGGGTCGCGGGACTCGATGGCCCGAACGATCGGCTCGTGCTCATCGGCGATGTCGGTCAGGGAGCGTGACATGTCCGCAGTGGAGGCGCCGAGCAGCTGGGTGACCTCCCGTAGGTGTTTCACGGTGGACAGCAGGCGCCGGTTGCCGTTGGCTTCCAACAGAAGCTCATGAAGGTCGCGATCGTGGGACATGAACTGGACCGTGTCGTGGATGGCCGCTGCGGCGCGCATCGCGTTCAGCTCGGCCCGCATGCTTTGCGGGAAGCCGGGGGGTGGGTTCGCCGCGATGGCCCGCGTCGTCGGCACCTCGAGTAGCAGTCGGAGGTGGAAGATCTCGGCGATCTCCCGAGCGCCAGGTACCACCAACCGAAAGCCGCGGTTGCGTTCGACGGAGACCATGCCGGCCTCGGCCAGCCGCATGAGGGCCTCCCGTACCGGGGAGCGGGAGATACCCATTATCTCGGCGAGCTGGTATGCCGAGTACAGCCGTCCTGGCACCAAATCGCCCGATCGCACGCCAGCCCGTATGGCGTCCGCGACCTGGTCCGCCAGCGACGCCGACCGGCCTTCGATCGGGCCCAGAGACAGCTCCGCGGCCTGCCCTGAGGGGTTGGCTTTGGTGGCTGGGTCAAGGGTGAAGGACGGTTGTGTCACCTGCACAGGATATCGGAGCGAACCATTGACTCGTAACATGTTACATGTCACAGTCGGGGATCTTGGTTTCATGAAACCCGAAGGGAGTCCCCATGGCAACGGCGAAGAAAGTCCACGTTCTCGACTGCGGCGCTATGAGCTGCGACCTCACCTGGCTGCTCTTGAAGCCGGGCCGTAGCATCCGTTCGAGGGCGGATAAGGACCGACCGGTCGAGTGGTACCCGTGCACCACACACGCCGTTCTGGTCGAGACCGACGAGGGGACCATGTTGTGGGACACCAGCTGTCCCCGCGACTGGGAGACCAGGTGGGCGCCCACCGGCCTGCACGAGTTCTTTCCCTACGACCAAGTCTCCGATGAGCAGTACCTGGATGCGCGACTGGGCCAGCTCGGGATCTCCCCGGACAAGCTCGACTACGTGGTTCTCTCGCACCTTCACTTCGACCACGCCGGTAACGCGCGCATGTTCGGCGACGCCGGAGTCAAGCTGGTTTGCAGCGACAAGGAGAAGGAGTTCGCGTTTGGATATGACGGTCTGTTCACCGGGGCTCACCTGAAGTCCGACTACGACGGCCTGGATTTCCAGACCGTCTCCGGCGACACCGAGTTCCTCCCGGGTGTGACGTTGATCCAGGCGCCAGGACACACACCTGGCCAGATGGCGATGCGGGTGGACCTGCCCGAGACCGGCACCATGATCTTCACCTCCGACGCGCTCTACATGGGCGACTCGTACGGTCCGCCCTCGACGCCGGCGGCCATCGTCAACGACCTGGGCGCCTGGTACTCCTCGGTCGAGAAGATCCGCGGCATGGCCGAGGAGACCGACGCCACGGTGGTGTTCGGGCACGACGCAGCCCAGCTGCGCAGCATGCGACTTGCGCCGACCGCCTACTACACCTGAGACCCAGCAGAGCAAGGAAGAGCATGAACGCACCGCCCAACTACCAGCCCACGCATCCCGAGAGCGTGTTCACCTACGGCGCACCGCAGCTGAAGTTCGGTAGCGGGGCCTCCGACGAGATCGGCTACGACCTCAGCCTCACCGGGGCCAAGCGCGTTCTGGTCGTGACCGACCCCGGTCTGGCCGCGACCGGCACCCCTCAACGGGTGGCCGACCAGATGGCCCAGTTCGGCATCGAGGCCCACGTCTTCGCCGGCAGCCACGTCGAGCCAACCGACGAGAGCCTCCAGCGCGCCATCGACTACGCCAAAGACAGTGGACCGTGGGACGCTTTCGTCGCCGTTGGCGGCGGCTCCAGCATCGACACCGCCAAGGCGATCAACCTGCTGACCACCAACCCCGGCGAGCTGATGGACTACATCAACGTGCCCGTGGGCAAGGGACTGGCACCGGTCAACCCGCTCAGGCCACTGATCGCGGTCCCCACGACGACCGGCACCGGCTCGGAGAGCACCACGATCTGCGTCATGGACGTCCTCTCCCTCAAGGTCAAGACGGGCATCAGCCACGCCCGGATGCGTCCCAGCCTCGCGGTCATCGACCCCGACCTGACCCTCACCCAACCGCCCGGCGTGACCGCAGCCTGCGGCATGGACATCCTGTGCCACGCATTGGAGAGCTACACCGCCCGCCCGTACACGTCATACGAGCACAAGCAGGCAGACCAGCGCGTCCCATACTGCGGGTCCAACCCGATCGCGGACATGTGGTCGGAGAAGGCACTGAGCCTGCTCGCCGGCTCCTTCCGGCTCGCGGTTCGCGATGGCGACAACCGAGAAGCGCGCGCGGCCATGGCCATGGCCGCAACGTTCGCCGGCATGGGGTTCGGCAACGCCGGCGTGCACATCCCGCATGCCAACGCCTACCCGATCGCGGGCCGGGTCAAGGACTTCCACCCCAAGGACTACCCCCAAGACGAGCCGATGGTCCCCCACGGCATGTCCGTAGCCCTCACCGCGCCCGAGGCCTTCCGGTTCACCTTCGACGCCGCGCCCGAACGGCACCTACGCGCCGCTCGCCTGCTGGCCCCCGGCACCGACGAGCCGAACAACCTCGCCGAACATCTGCCCGCCATCCTGACCACACTGATGCGCGACATCGACATCCCCTCGGGCGTTGGCGCAATCGGATACGACGAGAGTGACATCGACGACCTCGTCGACGGCACGATGAAGCAGCAGCGCCTGCTCGCCACCTCACCCAAGACGGTGACCGAGGACGACATCGCCGGCATCTTCCGACGCAGCATGAACCTGTGGTGAGGCGCAGATGCCGATCTACGACCTGCGCTGCTCGAACGGCCATGTCACCGAGGTGATCCAGTCCTTCAGCGCTCCACTGTCACCGTGCGGCGAGTGTGGCGCCGCGACCGCCAAACTGCCCTCGCTCGTCTCCATCGCAGGAACAGCCGGTATTCCGCCGCCTCCGGAACGAATGCCACAGACATGGAAGGGCACCTATAACGGCAACCGCGAGTACGTCACCCAGCTGCGGCGCACCGCCGAGGCACGTCGAACCCTGGAGGAGCGGCACCCGGAGATCGCCGGAGATCGCCGTCCGGTGATCGCACACGAAGGCGCCTACGAGACCACACCGTTGCGCAAGGGGGACGCGGCCGATACGCAGGAGGCGGCCCCGGGCCACAGCCATGGTCACCAGCATGGGCACGCACCCACGCAAGCGCCCACCGTCAGCGAGTGAACCCCCGCCACGACCCCCACCGCGCCGAGTTGAGTGCGGCCCTGCGGGCCGCAGGGATCGCCGACGTCGACGACTCTGCTCTGGCCCGCGCGCTGTACTCATCTGACGCTTCCCTGTATCGGGTGCTGCCCCAGGCCGTGGTCCGGCCACGCCACGTGGAGGAGATCGAAGCGGCGTTGGACGTGTGCCGGCAACTGGCGGTGCCGCTCACTGTCCGGGGGGCTGGCACGTCGATCGCCGGCAACGCCGTCGGTCCGGGGGTCGTCCTCGACACCAGCCGGCACCTGACCCGAATCCTGCACGTGGACCCGGATTCCTCGCTCGCTGTGGTGGAACCAGGTGTCGTGCAAGCCCAGCTGCAGGCTGCGGCGCGGCCGTACGGGCTGCGATTCGGTCCCGACCCCAGCACGCACAACCGGTGCACGATCGGCGGCATGGTCGGCAACAACGCCTGTGGCTCGAGGGCACTGGCCTACGGCCGCACCTCGGACAACGTCCTGGGGCTCGACGTCGTGACCGGCGCCGGTGCCAGGCTGACACTCGACAACCGCGCCGGGCCAAGTCCCGTTGCAGAGGGCATCCTGGCGTCGCTGGGGGAGCTGGTCGCCAACGACCTGGCCACAATCCGCACCGAGCTGGGACGTTTCGGCCGGCAGGTGTCGGGCTACTCCCTGGAACATCTGCTGCCCGAGCGGGACTTCGATGTAGCGCGCGCCCTGGTAGGAAGCGAGGGCACACTCGCACTGATGCTCGGTGCGACCGTTCGCCTCGTCCCCGACCCCCCGCTGCGATGCCTCGTCGTTCTGGGGTTCCCCACGATGGCCGATGCCGCCGACGCGACGCCCGGACTGCTCACCCACGGCCCCACCGCCTGCGAAGGGCTCGACTCTCGCATCGTCGAACAGGTCAGGCACTCGTCTTCAGGTCGGGTACCCGACCTGCCCCGGGGTGGGGGGTGGCTCATCGTCGAGCTCGCCGGTGACGATCCAGATGAGCTGGCGCACAGGGCCCGCCACGTGGTCCGGGACGCGGGTGCCATCGACACCATGACGGTGACCGACCCCGCTCATGCCGAGGCAATCTGGCGCATCCGCGAGGACGGGGCAGGATTGGCTGCGCGCACCTCGGACGGGAAGCCGGCACACTCCGGCTGGGAAGACGCAGCCGTCCCGGTCGACCAGCTGGGCTCCTACCTGCGGGGGTTCGAAGACCTCCTGACCGAGCACGGACTGGACGGCGTCCCCTATGGGCACTTCGGCGACGGCTGCGTCCACGTGCGCATCGACTTTCCCTTCGGTAGCAGCCAGATCGGGGGCGGGCTGCCGGTCTTCAGGTCGTTCCTGGAAGACGCCGCACGCCTCGTTGCCGCCCATGGTGGGTCAATGTCGGGCGAACACGGTGACGGTCGAGCGCGCAGCGAGCTCCTTCCGTTCATGTACTCCCCCCAGACG
>DASVHT010000109.1:0-2970 GCA_036382455.1 Dermatophilaceae bacterium | reverse complement strand
CGAGGCGTCGGACCCCCGCCGCCAGCTCGGCGAAGTCCTGAGCGGCCTGGCGCTGGAGTACCCAGCCTGTGGCGGCCAACTCGTCGGCAAGTTGCTGCTCGACGCGGTCAAAGCTCACATGGTCGCGCCAGCACTCCGCCGCAATTACGACAGAGGCCACGAACCGCGGGTCGCTGGTCGAAAGCTTCGACCACTCCTCGTCGCCGTACCGCGGAACCTCGCCGGCGGCCCGACCGCGGGCGATGACTGTTGCGGACCACTCGGCGGCGCCCATGGTGATGACGTCCGGCGTACGCTGGAGTGGAACCTGTGGCTTGGCGGCGGCGGTGTTCACGAGGGGCGTCCTGCGGGGCGCCCCTCGTCGTAATGGTCCACGTATACCTGGCGCGCTCACGCTGCGACGCCGGGGTTGAGCAGCACGGACAGTCGTCGGCGCTGCTCGTCGGTCAGCGGCGGCGCCGAGTCGACGAGCTTGCGGATGTACTCCTCGGCGCGCGCGGCGCGGAGATCACGCCGCGCTTCCCCTAGGACGGGGTCGTCGGCGGATCGGGTCTGCGACAGACGCGCGACGCGGGCACGCTCGTGGGTCCAAGAGTTTGAGGACACGGGTGGCTGCCTCCGGGCAACACAAAGCCTCCCCTTGATCAGAGGGGCTTCGCCCGGTGGAACGCCCCACCGGCAGCCAGTCCTACTTGGTCATTCTAGCCACTAGCTCGGGGAAGCTCAAGTGGCTCATCCCCGCGAGGTGAAGCCGCTCCAGGCGCGCGTCCATGTTATTGCGGTTGATCAGCAGCCGCCGCCTGCACTTGGGACACTCGAAAACGTCGGACGTGCGCTCCGCGTCCCGCACCACCCGCTTCGGCGCCAGGGGCACCTCGTGTGGCCGCCCCTGATCCAGCTCTTCCTCGGGCGCAAACGGCGAGTCGTTCCAATACTCCTCCCACGACCCGACGCCCTCACCACCGGCGGGTGGGGTGCGCTTGAACGACGCGATGTCGACCAGCGTGCGCGCGTGTGAGAGGTCGTCGCAGATGATCCGTACCCGGGTCACCTTGCCGGAGTGGTCTCCCGGTCGGCGATCGCCCGCGCCCATCACTGCTTCCACTCGATCTGCGCGCTGGTCGGGTCGAAGGTCCGCCTGCCCCCGCCCGACCGGCAACACCCGCACGGTGCCAAGCAGGTCAACAAGCTCCGGCGCTGCGCTAGGCCCAAGCTGCTCCATCGCTCGGCCGCCATTGCGCCGCCGACTTCGCTCAGGCGCGGCGATACGGCGTTTTGGTATGCGCGCTTCTCAGCGGCCGCGACCTTCGGGAGCAGGGTCGCCTCGATGCGGGCAAGCACCTGCGCTGTGAGGTCGCTCCGCCCCCGTGTGGAATCGGTGCGGACGATTGCGAACCGGTCGCCCAGCGATGCGATGACGGCATGGTGGTCGTCGCCCCAGTCAGTCCGGCCGTCGCTGCCCGGGCACAACATCGCCGCGGGCATCGCCACCCGGCACCACGACGTCATGGTTGTGAGCCGGGTGCATGGCTGGGAACCACCGCGCGGATCGTCGTGATTGACCTCGACAGCAGAACGGCGTATTCGCCGATGTCCCGCAGGGTGCGCCGTACCGATCCACACAGGGGCGGCCGCTCGCCACCTCGTCGACGCGCGGTGGACGCGAGTGCAGATCGTGCAGACCGGGCTTCTTAGTCGGTCGCCATACCTACCCTCGGTGGAGTTGTGAGCCTTGAACGGACGTTGATACGACATTCGCGGCGCGGGCCTTCGCCTCGACCGACCCGGCGACGACCGGTTGGTCATCGGTCGGCTCCCGAATTTGGAGGTTGGGCCGCGAGCCACCATTGCTTGTCAAGTCCCTTCCAAGAATGAAAACGAGGGACATCGACCAGGTTCGCCGTCCGTGACGGTGGAACCCAGACGATGCCCCTCGCGCCGAGCGCTTGGCCATCCGACGCCGCCCGAGACGACGCCCTGTGAAGTTCTCGGATCGGCTGGAGCCTATAGGTTCAGCGCATGCCGTGGCTACTCGATCTAGGTGTCGACCCTTCGGCGGGTCGTGCGCTGTTCGCACCGTCAGCCGGTCGTGCCCCGACGGCTGCTTATAACTCAACAGGGTAGATATGGCGCTGGCCTCTTCGTCCCGAAGCCAAGTTCATAGGTCATCGTCGTAGGCAAGATTGCAGTCGACCTGCTCACACTGTCCGTGTACGTCCGTGGGCGTCTGTGCAGGTGCCGCCACGATCGTCATTCAGTTGGTCACTCACCTTCGGCTGCCCACGGAGGTGATCACCTGCTTGGAAAGGTGGTGGCTGCTACCGGGAGGACCTGCGGCTGCACAGGTCAAGTCCAGTGTTGTTGCCCGTGAGTGACCGTGAATCACCATAAGCGATAGCGCGTTGTTCACCGACGAACGCCTAGTGCAGTCCGTCATGTGCCGCTGTCTATCTGACCCGACGCGAGTCGATAAGCCATGCTACGTGCGGCAGCCAAAATTGCCCTCTTTGAACCGGTCTGGTTAGCGACTCGAAGCGGGCCCAGCAGGTCGGCCGAGGCTGGCGCGGGGAGGCCGCGGTCCGTGCGTCATCGGGCCTGCGCAATGACCTGCTGTGGTGGCAACCCGGTCTTGGCCAGGAGGCTGTGATGGACTGTGGCGATGAGCCACAACACGGCCATCGCGGCCATCACCACGCTAAGACCCGCACCGCTCGCGGTGATCAGCATCTGCACGCCAGCGATGACGGCAGCCAAGCCGATGAGCGATGTTGCGACCAGATACGTCTTGCTGCCGTGGAGCAGTTGGTCGAAGTTGGGCACCACCGCACTGGCAGATGCCGCGAATCCGAGCGCCAGGACGGCCACCCCGGTGGCTCGGGCACTGCCCATACCTGGCAGCGCAGAGTCGATGGCCCAGAGCAAGTAGAAAAGACCGGCGACAGCCACCAGGCCGGTAGCGATGACATCTCT
>DASVHT010000108.1:0-4806 GCA_036382455.1 Dermatophilaceae bacterium | reverse complement strand
GTTGATGACCTCGAGGCGGTGCAGCGGGGGCACCGCGGCATAGACGCGGCCAGCTTGGACAAGCGGGCGCATGTAACGAAAGAACAGGGTCAACAGCAGGGTGCGGATGTGGGCACCGTCGACGTCGGCGTCGGTCATGATGATGACCTTGCCGTAACGCGCAGAACCGAGGTCGAAGGAGCGACCTGAGCCTGCCCCGATGACCTGCAGGATCGCCGCGCACTCGGCATTCTTGAGCATGTCCGTGACGGAGGCCTTCTGGACGTTGAGGATCTTGCCGCGAATGGGCAACAGTGCCTGGTGGTCCGAGGATCGAGCCAGTTTGGCCGTGCCCAGGGCGCTGTCACCCTCGACGATGAACAGCTCGGTGCGCCCAACGTCGCTGCTGCGACAGTCGGCCAGCTTCGCTGGCAGGGACGAGGTCTCCAGCGCGTTCTTCCGCCGCTGGGTCTCCTTGTGCAGCCGGGCGCTGATCCGCGACTTCATCTCGGCGACAACCTTCTCGAGAAGCAGCGCCGACTGGGCTTTCTCACCGCGTTTGGTGGACACCAGCTTCGCGGTCAGCTCCTTCTCGATGACCTTTGCCACGATGGCACGCACCGCCGAGGTGCCCAGCACCTCCTTGGTCTGGCCCTCGAACTGTGGCTCGGCCAGCCGAACGGTCACGACGGCCGTGAGGCCCGCCAGGACGTCGTCCTTGTCGACCTTGTCCGACCCGACCTTGAGGCGGCGCCCGTTGACCTCCAGTTGCTTGCGGAAGACCTTGAGCAGCGACTGCTCGAATCCGGTCATGTGGGTGCCACCCTTGTGCGTGGCGATGATGTTGACGAACGAGACGACCTTGGTCTCGTAGCCGGTGCCCCACCTCAAGGCGATGTCAACGCCGCACTCGCGCTCGACGTCGGTAGGTGTCATGTGGCCGCGTTCGTCAAGCACCGGCACGTTCTCGTGGAAGGTCCCGGAGCCCTGCAGTCGCCAGACCTCGGTCAGCGCCGGGTCGATCGCCAGGAACTCCGCGAACTCGCTGATCCCGCCGTGGTGCAGGAAGGTCTCTTCGTGGGGACCGTGCTCACCAGGTGTGCCGGGCAGGCCGCGCTCGTCGCGGATCACCAGGGTCAGGCCGGGGATGAGGTACGACGTCTGACGGGCCCGCGAGACCAGGTCGTCATAGATGAACGACGCGTCCCTGATGAAGATCTGCTGGTCAGCCCAGTAGCGGACCCTGCTGCCGGTCCGACCGCGGGCCACCTTGCCGATGATCCTCAGCTCGCTGTTGTCCACGTATGCCGTGAAGCTCGCCTGGGGTGTCTTGACGACGTTGCCCTTGGCGTCCTTCCCATCGTGGAAGACACCGGGCTCTCCACGGCGAAAGCTCATCGCGTATGTCTTCATCCCGCGGTCGACCTCGACGTCGAGGCGGGCTGACAAGGCGTTGACGACGGAGGCGCCGACCCCGTGCAAGCCGCCGGAGGCGGTGTAGGAGCCCCCGCCGAACTTGCCGCCGGCATGCAGCTTGGTGAACACCACCTCGACCCCGGTCAGGCCCGTGCGCGGCTCCAGGTCGACAGGAATGCCTCGCCCGTTGTCGCGGACCTCGACGGACCCGTCAGCCATCAGCACGACGTCGATGCGATCACACGCACCCGCCAGGGCCTCGTCGACGGAGTTGTCGATGATCTCCCACACGCAGTGCATGAGCCCGCGCGAGTCGGTAGAGCCGATGTACATGCCCGGGCGCTTGCGAACCGCCTCGAGGCCCTCGAGGACCTGCAGGTGGCGAGCCATGTAGTCGGATGTGCCCGTCTTGGACGCCCCGATACCTGTGGCGCCTGGTTGGGCGGTCTTGCTCGTGCGGGTGGCGGTGGCCACGGACATCCCTTCGGTGCAACGGAAGGCCGGCCCAGGGCCGACCTGCGAACTCTCCTGCAGGTTATCTCCCACCGCCGACGACGGACCGCAGAAACTCGGCGTACCCCTCGTGGGATTGCGCGGAGAGCGAAACGCGGCATGACTTTGTCCACATCACGGCTGAATGCACATCGGGAAGCAATCCTCGTGCTTGACTGTTGAAACGGGCGAACGGGCCGGCCCTCAAGGCAAACGGCCCAAAAAGGGTGTACGAACGTACGACAAAGGAATCACCGCAAGGCGCGTAACCAGGTGGAGACTGAAAGAGTGCCCACGAGGACGAAAGGGATGACTGACGTGACAACAGCACTGGCACCGACCCTGACCGCAGTGGACCGCTGCGACCGCTGTGGCGCCCAGGCCTATGTGCGCGTCTGCCTTATCTCAGGCGGCGAGCTGCTCTTCTGTGCGCACCACGGCCGCGAGCACCTGCCCAAGCTCCACGACCTGGCCACCGAGATCCAGGACGAGACCGAGCGTCTTCAGGCGACGGCGACGTCGGCCAGCGTCTAAGGCAAGCTCGGTCTGAGGCAGCACTGACTCAACCAGGCTCAAACAGCGTCTGACTCGACCAGCCTCTGATCTCGTCGTGGGCGGAATCACCGAGTGGGTCGTGGGCGGATTCGTAGGTCGGGTTCACCGTCAGAGTTGGCGCGTCAGTCGCGTGACAAAGTGAGCGCGTCCGACAGCCAGCTTCATCCGACAGTCAGTAGTTGCGGCGTCGGTCCCAGCGCTCTTCGATGCGGCGCATGAACGACTGCTTGTTCGACCCATGGCCCTTGTCCGACTGTCGGCGCCTCTCGGGGCGACGGAACTTGCCGGAGCGACCCGCTGACGCGTGTGCGCGCACCGTCCCGTCCTTGGCGACCGCGCCCAACCCGGCTTTGGGCGCCTTGGCAGGGGTGATTGCGTAGGTGACTCCGCCGACCATGAGCGCAAAACCAATGGCGCCCCACAGGACTGCCGTCTGTGCCACTCCGAGTACCACGAGCCCGAGACCCCCGATGACCCCCACGATCGCGATGGAGAGGCGACGGCGAAGAAGCGCACGAACAACTGAGCCCTGCATCTGCGAGGCGAACTTCGGGTCCTCGGCATACAGCGCTTGTTCCATCTGTTCCAGCTGGCGTTGCTCGTGCTCTGAAAGCGGCACCTTCGACCTCCCGTTCGCCCGCGTCCACTGATGGCAACAACGTCCGACGGTGCGGAATTGGTGCCCGAACCGGCGTTACGTGGTCGTGGGTCTGGCAATTCTACCGACGACGCCTTCAGGATATGTCGTCGCGCATCGGAGTGGTAGCCGACTGCGGATCTTCGACCAAACTGCCGGGGCGCACTGCGCCGGCACCAAAGCGGGCACTGGCTCGATCGACCGCTCGATCGGCGTCGCGCCACCCATGCTCGGGCGCATCGAGCAGACCCTGGATCGGTGCGCGGTCGGAGTCCATGAGGCCTTCCATCCGAACCCCGACCAGCCGCAACCGGGCTCGCTGCAGACCCAGGCCGTCAAACAGTGCCCGGGCGCCGGCGTAGATGTCCCGGCTGACGTCGGTCGGGTCACGCAGCGTCTTGGAACGCGTGATGGTCGTGAAGTCGGAGAAGCGCACCTTGATCGAGATCGTGCGTCCCACCAGCCCTGCGGCGCGCACGCGGGCGGCTGTGCGGTCGCTGAGCTTGAGCAGCTCCCGGTGGATGTATGCCGGGTCGTCCACGTCGAAGGAGAACGTCTCGTCGGCACCGATGCTGCGTTCGCGGCGGGTTGGCACCACGGAGCGTGTGTCGTGTCCCCAGGCCAGCGCATGCAGGGCTGGTCCGGCGTTGTCGCCGAGCGCCCGTCGCAGTGTGTCCAGCGGTGTGTGGGCGATGTCGGCCACAGTGTGCAGCCCCAGACGGCGCAAGACCTGCTCCGTGTGTTCGCCGACTCCCCACAGTGCGCCGACCGGGAGCTGGTGAAGAAAGGCAACCACCTCGGCCTCGGGCACGACGAGCAGGCCGTCGGGTTTGGCGAGGCCTGACGCCAGCTTCGCGATGAACTTGGTCGAGGCGACCCCTGCCGAGCAGGTGATGCCCTGCTCGTCGGCGATCGTGTCACGGATCTGTTGGGCGATCTGGCGCGGTGTGCCCAACCGGCGCCGGGCACCGGACACGTCCAGGAACGCCTCGTCCAGTGATAGCGGCTCCACGATCGGCGTGACGCTGGCAAACACCGCCATGACCGCTTGGGAGATGCGTTCGTAGCGGGCGTGGTCAGGCGCGACCACGCTGGCCTGTGGGCACAGCCGGCGCGCCCGTGCGATCGGCATCGCAGCGGACACTCCGAACGCTCGCGCCTCGTAGGTCGCGGACAGCACCACCCCGCGGTTTCCTCCGCCGGCGATGATCACCGGCGTGCCTTTGAGCTCGGGACGACTGAGCAAGGATGCTGACGCGTAGAAGGCGTCCATGTCCACGTGCAGGATCGAACAACCCTCGTCGTCGGGCAAAAGCTCGCCCTGACGTTCGGGGACAGCGAACTGACGCCGGCTCATCGCCTTGACCTCATGGCCTTGACACCGGCTGCCAGGTCAGGGCCGACGGGCCAACACATGCAGGGCTGCACCGATGTGCCCCAGGAACGCGTAGTCAGGATGACGCGAGGCGGTCTGCTCGAGCTCGAGCAACGCGGCCCGGTCGGCGTCGGAGTCGACAAAGGACGCGGGGACGAGATCACTGAAGATGCGCACCCCGTGCGAGTCCTGAACCTCAAGCCCGGCGCCCTCGACAAGGGCAGCGATGCCCGCGGCGTCGAAGCGCCGCGGCAAGGGATCCGCCGCCCCCCATCTGCCGTCATCGCTGGTGAGAGCGCGCTGGGCCTGGGCGAACTGGCCAGCCAGAGCCCGGGCGAGCACAGCGGCGATC
>DASVHT010000107.1:0-5724 GCA_036382455.1 Dermatophilaceae bacterium | reverse complement strand
TAGGGCGCCCGGGCGGTGTCACCCAGGTAGATCACCGACTCGTGCGGCAGCTGGTCAAGGACCGCACGGGCAACGGTGAGCCCACCAAAGCTGCTGTCGAAGATCCCAATCGGTGCGTCCGCCACGGTCTCGAGCCTATCCGGCCGCCGCAGGTTCCCCGGACGGGACAACTCCTCAGCGGACACAGCGAAGGGTCGTGCTCGTCACACCAGCCACGATCCTTGGCATCGAACCGGATCCGGATTCAGCCCATGAGCGCTTGGGTGAGGGACTCCTGCAGCCACGTCATGAAGTCGTAGTACGCCGCGAGGTGCAGCGCGGGGTCGTCCTCCGACGCAGCCTCGAGACGATCCTGAAGATCATCGGCATCCTCATCGGTCCGCAGCCCCAGACGCTCACCCAGCAGGAGCCGTACGTCGGTCAGCGCCACCACCGTGGCCTGCGCCTGCTCGTGGTCCAGCCTGACCTTGTCCCCGTCCGCGGCCCGCAATGCCACGATCGCTGTGGCCAGGTTTGCCGCCTTGCGTTCCCGCAGACCGCGTTCGGTCAGTCGGCGGAACTCATCAGCCATGGCCGGGTCGCTGCGATGTGCGCTCGGCAGGAGTCTCTCCAGCGCCGGATCGCGAGGAAGCTGCTGGTCGGCAGGCCCCGAGTCGGCAGGCCGGCTCACTCCGAGCGTGGCCACCAGGTCGTCGAAGGTGTCTCCGGTCGGCTCACGGTGCTCGGGCGCGAGGAACTCCTCGGTCTGCTCCAAGAGCGAGAGGACCACCTCGCGCTCAACCTCATCGAGCTGGGCGACGAATCGATCGCCCTTGCGCTTGAACGCTCTTGCCACTTAGTCATCCTTCTGAAAGGTGGCCCAGAGCCCGTAGCCCTGCAGGGCCTCGGTATCGCGCTCCATAGTCTCGCGCGGCCCGTTCGACACGACGGCCCTGCCCTTCTGGTGCACGTCGAGCATGAGCCTCTCAGCCTTCTCCCGCGGGTAACCGAAGTACGTCTGGAACACGTAGGTCACGTAGGACATCAGGTTGACCGGGTCGTTCCACACCAACGTGATCCAGGGTGGATCGAGCAACGAGTCCTCAGCAGTCTCGGTGTGGGCGAGCTCGGCCGGGGCGATGGACACGGCTCCAGAATAGGCTGCTGACCGTGACCAGTACCGCGCTGCTGACCGACCACTATGAGCTCACCATGCTCCAGGCCGCACTTCACAGCGGCGCGGCACGACGGCACTGCGTGTTCGAGGTATTCCCCCGACGGCTCCCCGACGGCCGCCGGTACGGTGTGGTCGCGGGCACCGCCCGCCTGCTCGAAGCGGTCCGCAGCTTCCGGTTCGGCGCCGCGGAGATCGAGCGGCTGCGTGACGCCCATGTGGTGGACTCCCGGACCCTTGACTTCCTGACCGACTACCAGTTCACGGGGGACATCTGGGGGTATGCCGAGGGCGACTGTTTCTTCCCCGGGTCGCCGCTGCTGGTCGTTGAGGGCACGTTCGCGCAGTCTGTCGTCCTGGAGACCGTGCTCCTCTCGATCCTGAACTATGACTCCGCCGTTGCTTCGGCGGCGTCCCGCATGACCAATGCCGCCGGTGGTCGTCCCTGCATCGAGATGGGTTCGCGCCGGACCCACGAGTGGGCGGCCGTGGCGGCGGCCCGCGCGGCCTACATCGGCGGGTTCGCGACCACGAGCAATCTCGAAGCGGGGCGCACCCATGGGGTCCCCACGACCGGCACGAGCGCTCACTCGTTCACGCTGCTGCACGACGATGAGCGGGCGGCGTTCGAAGCGCAGGTCGCGAGCCTGGGCACCGGCACCACCCTGCTGGTCGACACCTATGACGTCACGGCCGCCGTCGATCTGGCCGTCCAGGTCGCCGGCATCGGGCTCGGGGCGGTACGGCTCGACTCGGGCGACCTTCTCGTCCAGGCGCGCCAAGTCCGAGCCCAGCTGGATTCGTTGGGAGCAAAGGACACTCGAATCATTGTGACCTCGGATCTGGATGAGCACTCGATCGCGGCACTGGCCGCCGCGCCCGTCGACGCCTACGGCGTCGGGACCGCCCTGGTGACCGGATCGGGCGCGCCCACCGTCGGGCTCGTCTACAAGCTGGTCGCCCGCGAGGACGACTCGGGGCATCTGGTGGACGTGGCCAAGAAGAGCACGAACAAGCTCTCGGTGGGCGGCCGGAAGTGGGCCCTGCGACGGCTGAACGCTCGCGGCGTGGCCGAGGCCGAGGTCATCGGGACCGGCGAGATGCCCGACGGGGCTGGCAACGACCGACCGCTGCTGGCCCCACTGATGCGTGACGGCGAGATCATCGCCGACCTCGCTCTGGATGCCGCGCGGGCCCGCCATGAACAGTCGCGCGCCGAGCTGCCGCCCCGAGCCCTCCAGCTGTCGCGCGGCGAACCGGCGATACCCACGATCTACGGGGGCGGGCTCGGCTGATCCGCCTCGGCTAGCGTGGATGCATGACTGCCAACCTCACCAGGGCGCTGATCCTGGTCGACGTGCAGAACGACTTCTGTGAGGGTGGGTCCCTCGCTGTTCCCGGGGGCGCGGAGGTCGCACGCAGGATCAGCGAATACGTTCTGGGCCACGCGCAGGAGTACGCCGCGATCGTTGCCACCGCGGACTGGCACGCCGACCCCGGTGCGCACTTTGCCGAGCACCCCGACTACGTCAACAGCTGGCCCGCGCACTGTCGGATCGGCACGGACGGGGCGCTCTTCCACCCAGCAGCGGAGCCTGCTCTTGAACAGGTGCAGGCGGTCTTCCGGAAGGGGAGGCACGAAGCGGCGTACAGCGGCTTCGAGGGCTTCACGACCGAAGGCGACGCACGCGTTGCGCTCGCAGACTGGTTGCGGGACAGGGCGATTGAGCAGGTCGACATCGTCGGCATCGCTACTGACCACTGTGTCAGAGCCACGGCGCTTGATGCCACGGACGAAGGATTCGAGACCACCGTGATGCTGGACCTGACGGCGGGAGGCGCGCGCGCGACCACGGAAGCCGCACTCGACGCCATGCGGGCGGCCGAGATCGACCTCGTCGGCGAACCCGTCCTCCCGTAGCCCTTCCTTAGCCCGTCCGCAGCCAGTCCGAAGCGCGTCCCGTGACCGTTGTGGTGCCCTCGCCACGGTGCGTTCGGGTCATCGCGCAGTCAGCCCACGCCCTCAGCCGGCGCCGTCCAGAGTCGTCTCGTCCTTGCCGCCGACCCATGACCACGCGTAGTTTCCGTCATCCACGGCGCGCCCTGCGTCGCCGAGCTCCAGGGGGCGGAACGTGTCAACCATGACTGCGAGCTCGTCGAAGTACTCGGCGCCGATGGAGCGTTCGTAGGCCCCCGGTTGCGGGCCGTGGGCGTGACCACCAGGATGCACCGACACCGAGCCCTTGCCGATGCCAGATCCCTTGCGCGCCTCGTAGTCACCGGCGACGTAGAACATGATCTCGTCGCTGTCCACATTGGAGTGGTAGTACGGGACCGGGATCGAGAGCGGGTGGTAGTCGACCTTGCGCGGCACGAAGTTGCAGATGACGAAGTTGTCGCCCTCGAACACCTGGTGGACCGGGGGCGGCTGGTGCACCCGACCGGTGATCGGCTCGAAGTCCGTGACGTTGAAGGCATACGGATAGAGGCATCCGTCCCAGCCCACGACATCCAGCGGGTGGTGAGGGTAGGTGTAGATGGTCCCGACGATCCCGCTCGGTCCGTTGCCCCGGTGCTTGATGTAGACGTCGGAGACCAGATCGGCTGGAGCGCCCGAGCTCTCGGCCAGCAGGGGTCCCTGGGGCAGTCGGATGTCCCGTTCGCAGTATGGAGCATGCTCGAGCAGCTGACCGTACTTGCTCAGGTAGCGCTTTGGTGGGGCAATGTGCGAGCTCGCCTCGATGCAGTAGGCGCGCAGAGGCTCCTCTCCGGTGGGTATCCAACGGTGGGTCGCCGCTCGCGGAACGACCAGATAGTCGCCACTGGCAACGTCAAACCCACCGAATACAGTCTCGACTCGAGCGGCGCCGCTCTCCACGAACACGCACTCGTCCCCAATTCCATTGCGATAGAATGGGCTTGGCGTGTCAGCCACGACGTAGGAGATCCGAACGTCCCCGTTGCCCAGAACGAGCTTTCGGCCGGTCACCGCGTCAACCCCTCGCCAGGTGTCATCGACGAAGAGGTCGTGCAGCTTGAGGTGACGCGGCAGCAGGGGGTGGTTGGGCGTTGTCGCCAGCGAGTCCCCGAGGTCCCACGATCGGGCCTGACTGATGGCCGAGGGAAGGTTCCGGTGATAGAGCAGCGACGAGTCCGAGGAGAAGCCCTCCTCCCCCATCAGCTCCTCGTAGTAGAGACCGCCATCAGGGGTGCGGTGCTGCGTGTGCCGCTTGTGGGGCACGTCGCCGATCCTTTGGTAGTGCGCCATGGTCGTCCTCGCATCGATGGAGTCCGGTGGACGGATGATCATCTATCTTCTGCCCAGACCCGATCGACAGCCATCCCATCACGAGCCGATCGACGCCATCCCACCCCAAGGACCCGGTGCTCCACCACTCACCTTGGTAACCTTTGTCGCATGCCAGGGCCCGAGCATTCCGGCGGCCAAAGGGCCGAGCGACCGGCCGAACGCGGCCTGTTCGAGGGCTTGTTCGATGATGCGGCAGTCTTCCCACCCGGGCTCGCCCCGCTCCCCCAGGCTGTAGCCGACCACATTGCTCGACGGTCACGCTCCTACGCGGATCTGGTTGGACCGCTGCTCCTGCCGGCGTCCGCGATCGAGGAGCTTCTCCACCTTGAGCGCTCCGAGCAGCTGGATGTGGCACTTGTCGGCCGGCCGGGCACCGACCTCAGACTCGTCGGCGACTCCCTGTCGCTGCTGGGCGAGGACCCGGGGGTCACCCCCGCCGGCGTCGAGATCGGCTGGTCGCCGGACTGGCGCCAAGCCCTGACCTGGGGTGCGGCGCTCTCGGTCGAGGTGCCCCGCGGCAACGAGCAGGGGCGCGCCTTGACCGACATCCAGCAGCGCCCCGACAGCAGGCAACGGGTCCAGGCCAAGCTCCGCACCGGTTCGACCACGGACAGTCCCGTCCCCACCCCGACCGAGCTGGCGACGTTCATCCGCGTCTGCATCGACCACGACCTGAGCTTCAAGCTGACCGGCGGGCTTCACCAAGCCCTCAGCCACACCACCGACGAGGGTGAGGACCGGTTCGGCTTCCTCAACGTCATTGCGGCAACCCGCTGGGCCCTGGCACACGGAGCCGAGATTCCCGAGATGGAATCCCTTCTCTCCCAACGTGATCCGATACCGATCCTGGACATCATCACCCGGATGAGCCAAGCCGACGCGAGCGTCGTGCGCGCCTTCTTCACGGCATACGGCTGCTGTGGGGTCATGGACCCGATCGGCGATCTTGCCGCCCTGGGCCTGGTCAATGAGACGACCGTATGACGGCGACCTGGCTCGACCTCCCGCCCGACCACCCGTTCGGCTTGGCCACGCTGCCGTACGGCATCTTCTCCACCACGGATCCGGACCTGAGGCGGGTCGGCGTCCGCATCGGCGACCTGGTCCTCGACGCCGGGGCGGCCGCCGAGTTCGTCGGCATGGAGTCGGGGGTCTGCTGGGCGCAGCCGAGCCTGAACCACTTCCTGTCACTTGGCCGGCCGGCGTGGAAGGCGGCCCGCGCCTGGCTCACCGAGGTTCTGTCCAACCCGGTCCACCGGGA
>DASVHT010000106.1:0-5500 GCA_036382455.1 Dermatophilaceae bacterium | reverse complement strand
CATCTGGCCCGACTCGAACAACCGCGGCCCCGACCCTCTCCGCGGTGAGCGGGTAGGCCCTGTTGCCGTTGCTGCCGTGCAGGCGGTTCGCGACCCTGGCACCGAGGTGAGCGCAACGGCGGTCGGGGGCCAGCCCATTGGTTCCCGGGGCCGGTGGGCATTGCTCCTGCGTCGACACCAGCACCCGGTCACGGACCGGAGCGAGCTGGAGGACGCCAGCCAGGCGACCGGCATACGGGGTCAGGAAGGGCTGCATGAGACGGCTGGAGCCACTCCGGACGAGCACGGTCAGGCAGGGCGAGACGAGGCCCACACCCCGCAGGCCAGCGGCCCGCAATAACATCGACATCGGTCACGCCACAGCGCGGCCGGCCCGCTCCTCATCCAGCTGCCCACGAAGGAACGAGAAACCATGTCCGAAGCCGTCATCGTCTCCACCGCCCGCAGCCCCATCGGCCGGGCGTTCAAGGGCTCCCTGAAGGACGTCCGCCCGGATGACCTGGCCGTTGCCGTGATCACCGCGGCACTGGACAAGATCCCTGGGCTGGACCCCTTGCTGGTCGAGGACCTCTATCTCGGCTGCGCAGAGCCGTCAGGCGAGCAGGGCTCCAACCTGGCCCGGGTCGTGGCCGTGCTTGCGGGCTACGACCACCTTCCCGGCTCCACCGTCAACCGTTTCTGCGCGTCCTCGGTCCAGACCACCCGGATGGCCTTCCACGCGATCAAGGCGGGCGAGGGCGAGATCTTCATCAGCGGCGGCGTTGAGTGCGTCTCCCGTTACCGGGACTTCGCGGGCGCCGGTGGCGCCAACGCGGAGGTCCAGAACCCGAAGTTCGCCGCCGCCCAGGCCCGCGGCGCGCAGATGGCCGCCGACAACGCCACGTGGACCGACCCTCGCGATCTGGGGCTGCTGCCCGACATCTACCTCGCGATGGGGCAGAGCGCCGAGAACATCGCGACCGTGCGCGGCATCTCCCGGACGCGACAGGACGAATGGGGGGTCAGCAGCCAGAACCGCGCCGAGAAGGCCATCGCCGAGGGCTTCTTCGCTCACGAGATCACCCCGATCACAACGCCGGACGGCACCGTCGTCTCCACCGATGACGGCCCGCGCGCCGGCGTCACGCTCGAGGCCGTGTCCGCACTCAAGCCCGTGTTCCGCGAGGCCGGCACCGTCACCGCTGGCAACTGTTGCCCTCTCAACGACGGTGCGGCCGCGGTCGTCATCATGAGCGACACCAAGGCCGCTGAGCTGGGCCTCACCCCGCTGGCCCGCGTCGTCTCCACCGGCCTGACCGCTCTATCTCCCGAGATCATGGGCATGGGCCCGGTGGAGGCATCCCGCCAGGCACTCGCCCGAGCAGGCATGTCCATCAACGACATGGACCTGGTCGAGATCAACGAGGCGTTCGCCGTGCAGGTTCTGGCATCGATCGACGACCTGGGCATCGACCCGGACAAGCTCAACGTGCATGGTGGCGCCATCGCCCTCGGGCATCCGTTCGGCGCCACCGGGGCCCGCATCACCACCACGCTGCTCAACGGCCTGACCGCTCGCGACGCGCAGTTCGGTCTTGAGACCATGTGCATCGGCGGCGGCCAGGGCATGGCCGTCATCTACGAGCGCCTCAGCTGACGCCCTGCCCTCACCTCCACCGATGCACGAAGGTTGGACACATGACGGTCAGGCAAGCTCGCGGCGCAACCTCGCCAGATCGGCCACGAGCGTCGATGTGAGGGCGGCGGCGCTGGCGTCGTGGACCATAACGGTGAGCTGGTCCATCAATGTCGCCGGCCCGAGGTCTGGAACGACGGAAGAAGCCACGCCCCCCGCCGCCGCGGCCCGGTCAGCCAGCGACTGGACCAGCACGCGAACCCGAGCGACGTGCGAGAGCGCGTGGTCCAGCGGCAACTGACCCCACCGCTCAACCACGCGTCGCAGCTCGGTCCCGACCTCCCGGGGGACGGGCGATCCCAGAGCCTGCGAGCCGGTCACTGACGAAGTCGGGCCAGCAGACGCAGGATCTCGAGGTACAGCCAGACGAGGGTGACGATCAGCCCGTGGGCCAGCAGCCAGGAGTACTTCTCGGGGAGCCCCGCCTTGACGGCACGGTCGACCGAGTCGAAGTCAATGGCCAGCGAGTACGACGCCAGGCCAACGCCGAGCACGGAGAAGGCAATGCCGAGCATGCCGCTGCCGCCGAAGCCCCATCCGCTACCGACTCCCATCATGGCGGCGATCAGGTTGACGACGCCGAAGAGCAAGTAGCCGATGATTGCCATGCCGAAGATGCGTCGGGACCTGTCGGTCACCTTGATCAGGCCGGACTTCCACCCCAGGAACATGCCGGCGAAGGTGCACACCGTCGCGATAACCGCGGTCGTGACGAGTCCCTGATAGGCCGGACTTGAGTTGAACATCGAGCTGATTGCCCCGACCAGGAGCCCCTCGAGCGCCGAGTAGAGCATGATCAGCGGCACGCTGATGGTCTTCTTGAAAGCGATCACCAGGCCGACGGCCAGGCCGCCCAACAAGCCGCCGAAGACCAGCGGAAGGCTCAGGGCAGCGTTACCGGCCACGGCGAACCACGAGGCCGCAGCGAAGATGACGACGATGGAGAAGAGCCCCAGGGTCTTCATGACGACGTCGTCCAGGGTCACCCGCCCCATCTGCACCGGTCCGGCCGAGGGCTGGTTGTACAGATCCTGCAGCTGAGCAGGGTTGAGCCTGTCCTGGACGCTGGCGTCCCCAGTGATCCGGGGCGCGGCCGGCCTTCGGTCAAAGCCGACGTAGCCGCCTTCCTTGATCTGCTTGTCGATCCGGCTAAACACCGGGTTGCTCGCCATCGTCATTCCTCCAACACGTCGTACCGCCCCCATGGACGGTCCTGTACCCAGACTAAAGGTTGGCGGTCACCGGAAGTTCCCGTACCACGCCCAAACGGACATCCCTCCCGATCGGCTGGCCACCGCCGCAACGGGGGCAGGATCGCAGTCCCTGGTGTCCCCGACGGGTCTCGAACCCGCACTGGAGCGATTTTAAGTCGCCTGCCTCTGCCGTTGGGCTACGGGGACAGGCGACAGGCTACAGATACGTGCGCCGCGGATGTATGCCGTGTGGCCCGCTCACACGGTCCAGGAAGAGCAGGCCCACCGTGTGGTCGATCTCGTGCTGCAGGGCGACGGCCTCGAATCCGTCCGTGCTGATCTCCACCCACTCCCCGGTCAGCGGGAGCTGCCCTCGAACAACCAGGCGCCGGGCACGGGCGAGATCCCCGGTGAAGTCAGGGACGGACATGCAGCCCTCGCGACCACTTTCCTTGCGGGTCGCGCTGAGGACCTCGGCGTTGCACAGGACGAACGCACCATGACACGTGCGGGTCTTGGCATGGCCCGAGACGTCGATGCTGAACATCCGGGCGGCAACGCCGACCTGCTGAGCGGCCAGTCCGACACAACCAGGCGAAACCAGTTGCGTAGCAAGCAGATCAGCGGCCAGCTCGATCGCCGCCGAACCGGTCGGGTCGACCTCTTCGCCTGGCGTTGACAGCACCGGGTCCGGTGCGCGGACGACAGCGCGGACCGCTCCCCTGGGCAGCTCGGGCATTGCCCAGGTGATGGTTCCGGTGGTCACAAGAGATCGTCGTCGACCGGTGAGAGGTGGACGTCGACGCCCAGCTCTTCAGCGGTTTCCTGGAGCTCGGCAGCAAGTCCAGTGGCAGACTCCTCACTGGGCAGCTGTAGCTCGGCGATCAGGACGTAGAGCCCGTCGCCCAGGCGGGTGCCGAGGTCGACGATGTTGGCGCCGTTTCGCGCTACGACGCCTGTGATCGCGGCCACGATCCCGGGGCGGTCCGCGCCATGAACCCGCAGCGAGTATGACGGGCCGCCCACCTCGCTGAGGGCGGAGTCACCGAGCACCCGGGCGTTGATGACCAGCGAACCGTCAGCGCTGAGGGGCAGAAGGGCAGCCTCGACCGATTCCAGGCTGACAGCGGTCCGCACGAGCAGAACCATGGCGAAATGACCTCGCAGCAGCGTCATCGTCGAGTCCTCGAGGTTGCCGTGCAGGCCCACCAGCGCCCCGGTCACGTCCGCCACGATGCCGGGCCGGTCGTCCCCGAGCACGGTCACGGCGATGATCTGGTCTGTCATGGCGTCGACGTTATCGCGACTCAGAGGCGGGCGAGGACGTCGTCCAGCATTGCCTCCGTGAGCCTGCCGGTGAAGGTGTTCTGCTGGCTTACATGGTAGCTGCCCAAGAGTCGAATCTGTCTGCCGCTGTTGGTGATCAGCAACGCTTCGGCGCCGTGGGTAAAGCGTGCCCTTGGACGTGGGACCGCCCACCCGAGCCGACGGGCGCTGGCAAGGGTTGCGTCCCAGCCGAACGCACCCAGTGCAAGCATGGAACGCAGGCCGGACGCCGTGAGAGCAAGCTCGCGGTCGAGCCAGTGCCCGCAGGTATCGCGTTCGAGCGGCGTCGGCTTGTTCGCCGGCGGTGCGCAGCGCACCGCCGCGACGATGCGCACCCCTGTGAGCGACTGTCCATCACCGCTGTGCGTGCTGGTGGGCTGGCTCGCGTATCCGGCGCGATGAAGTGCTGCATAGATCCAGTCACCACTACGGTCGCCGGTGAACATCCGCCCGGTGCGGTTGGTGCCGTTGGCAGCCGGCGCCAGTCCGACCACGAGGATCGCGGGCTCGTTGTCACCGAAGCCGGGACCCGGGCGACCCCAGTACGGCTGATCGGCGAAAGAGGCCCGCTTGCCTTCAGTGGCAACGGCCTCACGCCACTGAACAAGGCGGGGGCAGGCGCGACAGACGGACACCACGGCGTCCAGCTCGGCAATGGTCCCGGCCCGCGCGGCCAACCGCTCGACCTGACGCGCCGTTCGCGCGACTGTGGTCCGCGCAACCGCCGGGTCTCCCGGCCAACCTGTGCCGGGGGGCACAGGGGACTCGAACAGCTGGCCGGTCACCGGGTGTCGGAGCGCGGTCACGGTCAGCTCAGGCGATCGACAGGGCAATGCCATCGAGGATGTCGTGTTCCGAGGTCACGACCATCGAGATGCCGGCATCACGCTGCAGGCGCTGAACAATCGTGCGCCACACCAGGGCACCTGCACCGATCACGTCGACGCGGCCCTTGTGAAGGAACCCCAGTGAAGCCCGCTCTGCACGGCTCATCACCAGAAGAGACGTGCATGCCTCGATGATCTGGGCCGTGGGCAGCTGGGAGAGGTGGATCTTCGCGGCGTCGTAGGTCGTCAGGTGCAGGGCGTGGGCCGTGATGGTTGTGACGGTTCCGGCCACCCCCACTAACGTCGAGATGCCTTGGAAGTCAACGACTTCAGCGGCCTGGTCGATGGCCGTCCCGATGTCGGAGATCGCCGAGGCGATCTGCGAGGACGTCGGCGGATCAGCTCGCAGGTGACGTTCGGTCATCCGGACGCACCCGACATCGACAGAGAGCGCGTGCTCCACCACGTCCGTCCCGCGA
>DASVHT010000105.1:0-5274 GCA_036382455.1 Dermatophilaceae bacterium | reverse complement strand
TGAGCTCCGATCCGGCCGATGGCGCGCGCCACCAACGAGAGAAGGGAGCCGATGAGCAAGCCAGCCGCAAGCAGAAGGAACGGATAGGGCAATGGTCCGAGCCGCGGGGCCTGGCCCGGCGAGAGCTGCAGCCATCCGAGCACCACCAGGATGGCGAGCCAGATCAGACCAGTCATGGCGGCGATGGCAAAGACCCACTGCAGGGTCCCAAAGACGGCCCACCAGAACGGGTTCTCTGCGCGAAGCGAGGTGTTGACGATCTCCAGGTCCAGCGCGTCACCAATGTCGTCCCCCGGCGGCGTCGCAGCATTGGTGACCGCATCTGTCCATGGCTGCGGCAGTCCCTGGCCGGCCCGGTCCCCGAGCTCCCGGGTGGCCAGATCCACGGCCGAGCGCGCGGCCGGGGTCGCGGGCGGCAGGGAGGACCGGCCGAGCACCAGACGGACGTCGGACTCCGAGATCCCACCGGAGCGGGCAGCCGCCCCCTGGTTCAACCTGAGCAGCTTCAGCGGCGCAGGACGCAGCGCACTGGCCCAGCGGGTGAACGGCCAGCCCGTGCGGGCCCAGGTCTCGCGTCGATAGTCCCGCTCGACGGCGTCCAAGATGACGGGTATGCCGGCCGCGCGGGTGAGCGCACTGACAAGACCATCCGCGTCGGACTCGCCCAGACTGGGCTCGGAGTCGGCGACGCCCGAGCGCAGATTTGTTGCTGCAACACGTAAGTCGGAGTCGAGGCGTCTGACCGCAGCGTTCTGGGCCGCGACAACCACGCTGATCCGATGGTGCAGATCGACCACTCCGGAGCCGTCCGTAGCGGAGGTGGCGATCACCTCGGCGCTGTCCAACCCGTCTGCGTCAAGCAACCGGATGAAATCCTTGCGACAGGCGGCGAGCGCCTCCGGAGTCAGGCGGTCGGCTTGGTTCAGGACGACCATCGTGACGGCGTCGTGAGCCGAGAGCCGAGCGATGTAGTCCTCGTGCAGGCGCGCGTCAGCGTACTTCTGGGGGTCTGTGACCCAGACGAACACGTCGGCCAGGTCGAGCACCCGGTCGGCCTCGGCGCGATGCGTCTCCTCGAGAGAGTCGAAGTCGGGCAGATCAAGCAGCACCAGCCCGTCAAGCTCCGGACCGGGCGCGGAAGCGACCCGACCGGCCGAGCCGGCGTCGGAACTCGTTGTGTCAGAAGGCTTTTCACCCACGATGTGGCGCGTACCGACCTTGAGCCAGTCGAGCAGGGGAGCTGCTGACCTGTTTCCCCAGACGGCCGCGACCGGCGTGGACGTGGTCGGGCGACGGGCCCCTATCGGAGCGACGTCGGCACCGACCAGGACGTTGAACAGGCTTGACTTGCCGCTGCCGGTGGCGCCAGCGAGCGCGACCACCGTGTGTCCGCCGGTCTTAGAAGTGCGTGCTGTGGCCTTCATGAGGACGGCCTCGGCCCTGAGGACGGCCCCCGCAGGCAGACACCCGAGCCCGGACTCCAGAGCCGATATCAGCTCAGCTGCCCGGTCCTGGACCGTCTCGGCCGACGCTGAGCTCGCTGAGGCGCGCTGGCGCGAAGACGACCGAGATCCGATCTTGTGCCTGCTCACCGCACGGCCTCCAATGCTGTCGAGGCGGCCCTGAGCCGCTCGGCCTGGCCCGCGTCGACCTCGACGGAGGCAACGGCAGCGTGCAGAGGGGCCTGCTCACCGGCATACAGCTCCTCGGCCTTGATGATGAGCTCGCGGCGAGCCTTGGCGGCCAGCTCACGAACAGCCTGGTCGCCGAAGATGGCCTCGAGTATGCGCTGTGCCAGGACTGCTGAACCGCCGGCGATACCCACCTCGCCGCCCGTGATCCCGCCGGTCTGGCTGAAGACCAGGAGCATGAGAATCACGCCAACACCGTTGACACCAAAGGAGAGAACGCGCGCAGCGGTGCGCCGATCCCTGCCCTCGCCGCGGACCAGCTCCAGCACCTGGCCCTGCCAGTCCCGGACCAGCCGCTCGACCTTGGACGAGGCTTCCAGCGGAGTCTGTGCGAGCTCGGGGTGCGCAGCCACCAGATCTGGCCCGCCGGGAAGCTGACGCCAGCGTCGAAGGACTGCCGCCGAAGCCACACGTGACTGGGCCGTCAGCAGCTCGGCAACGCCGGACTGCAGCGCCTCCCCCAAGTCCGACGTTGGCGGCGGACTGCCTTTGATGGCAGCGGTTATCCGGTCGCGCAGGCGAGCGATGCGGGCCTCCACCTGACGCAGGAACTCCCCGGTGCCGACAAACTCCTGCCAGCGGGCGAGGACCTCACCACGCAGCAGGGTTCCGTCCGTCATACCGTGCTCGACGGCTTGCACCGCGGCGGCATAGGCAGCCGTCACCTCCTGATGGAGCGCGGCCGCGGCCTCCTCCTGATCGGCGGTCGCGCCTGACAGGGTGTGCATCTGGTCATGCAACGAGTTCAGCGCACCGGTGAGGGTTCGGCGTACGACGATCGAACGGGCCTTGGCATCACGCGCGAGCGCCGAGAGCCACGAACGCAGCCTTGCGATCTCCCTTTCGGTCAACCGCCCGTCGGCCGTCAGCGCGGTCTCCACCGCCGTGAAGATGGGCGCTCCGGCCAGGCCGCCCTCGCGCAGCATGGACGCCAGGTGGGTGCGTACCTCCTCCATGGCCTCGACCGGCACGCGGTTCAGGACGATCGCGACCGACGTTCCGTGATCCGAGGCGCCGCGAAGGAGGTCCCAGGGCACGGCGTCGGCATAGCGCGCTGCCGTGGTGACGAAGATCCAGAGGTCCGCTGCCGAGAGCAGCTCGCGGGCGAGTTCCCGGTTCGACTGAACCACCGAGTCGATGTCCGGAGCATCGAGCAGGGCCAGGCCCGCAGGCAGCGTCTCGGAGGCGATGAGGTGAACCGCACTCTGGTCGTCGCGAGACCGATCAGAGCCCGTGACACGGGCCAGACCCGGCAGGATCCGGCTCCCGGTGAACCAGCGCTCGTCTTCCTGGTGGTGCACAAGAACCGGGGACCTCGTGGTCGGGCGCAATACGCCACTGCGGCTGACGACCGCACCTACGAGGGAGTTCACCAGGGTGGACTTGCCGGCGCCGGTCGACCCGCCGACCACGGCGAGCAGGGGCGCATTCAGCGACGTGAGGCGAGGGATGACGTAGTCGTCGAGCGCCTTGAGCAGCGACGACCTCGACAAACGGGCTTCATCGACGCCGGGAAGGTCCAGAGGGAGCGTGGCGTTCTCAACCTCGCCCCTCAGATGCTGAACAGTGCTCAGCAGACCTGCGTCATCAACCCCGACCGTCACAAGCCTCAAGCCTGCCTTGTCCGCTGCCGGAGGCTCAACGCGGGGCAGGTACATAGTGGTTTTCTCCCACGCGTCCGGTGAGACCAACCCTGCTCAGCCTGCACCTGTATGCCGCCCGCTCCCCTACAATTCTCGCGTTGCCTGCGCCAGCCGCGGGGACGTGCCCTCGTAGCTCAGCTGGATAGAGCAAGAGCCTTCTAATCTCTAGGTCGCAGGTTCGAGTCCTGCCGGGGGCGCCATCCGCGGAGATCAGCTCCGCGACCGGCCACAGGTCTCCGGCGGCATCCCCCAGCCCGCCTGCATCCAGCAGCCGGCACTCGTCACCCAACGTCATGCTCCGCAGGCTAGTGCAGCCTCCCTCTAAGGTGGGGACGTGAGCGAGAACACGAACCAACGCGCGACCAATGACCGGATTGTCTGGATCGACTGCGAGATGACCGGACTCAGCCTGACCGCCGACGCCCTGATCGAGGTGGCAGCACTGGTGACCGACTTCGACCTGAACCAGCTCGGTGACGGCATCGACCTGGTCATCAAGCCCCCGGCTGAGGCACTCGAGCAGATGGACGACTTCGTCCGTAACATGCACACGTCGAGCGGTCTGCTCGAGGAGCTGGCCGCGGGCATCACCATGGCGGAGGCCGAGGAGCAGGTCCTGGGGCACATCCGTGAGTGGGTGCCGGATGCGGCGAAGGCGCCTCTTGGTGGCAACACGGTGGGCACGGACCGCGCGTTCCTCGCACGAGACATGCCCGAGCTCGAGGCCCACCTGCACTACCGGATCATCGATGTCTCCTCCATCAAGGAGCTGTCCCGCCGGTGGTTTCCGCGGGCGTACTTCAACTCCCCCAAGAAGGCTGGCGGCCACCGGGCTCTTGCCGACATCCGCGAGAGCATCGCAGAGCTGCGCTACTACCGGGAGGCAGTCTTTGTGGCGCCACCCGGCCCGGACTCCCAGGCTGCAAAGGCGATCGCGGCCCGTTACGAGATCGGCCCGCCCACACACTGAAGGATCGTGGCTGTCCCAACGACCAACATCCCTCGGCGTTTTCGAGGTTGCCGTGTCTGAGCACCGGTGTCGGTCGAGAACAGGTACGATGATCGCCGTCGAGCACGCGGCCGCCATCACTGGCGGTCGCTCGGCATGGTGGGTGTAGCTCAGCTGGTAGAGCGCCGCCTTGTGGTGGCGGATGTCGCGGGTTCAAGTCCCGTCACTCACCCGCATGTTCGTGGGCCGGTGCCCCCCGCGGGGGCACCGGCCCACGCTCGTTTTTCAGGCTGTTTACAGACCGTTTGCGACAACTGCGCTGACGCTGAGCCATGCCTTGCGGGTCTGGGCACTGAGCGCGTCGTAGATGATGGGGCCGCCGGGCACCAGAAGCGGGTCGTGGGGGACGTCCATGACGGTGCGCGTCAACGCGCCGAAGTGGTCGTGCAGCCGCCGGCTCAGGTCGGGATCGACGGTACGAGCTGGTGCAGTCAGGACCGTAACCGCACGCTCGACGACATCCTGCTGGCCGGTGGCGCGTAGCGCGTCGATGAGCCAGGCTGCGGACTGGGCGGTGTCCTCACGGACTGTGGAGACGATGACCAGCTGGTCTGCGGCCGCCACGGCTGCCTGCCAGTTGCTGGCGCGCATGTTGTTGCCTGTATCGATGACTATCAGCCGGTAGAACCGGGCCAGGGTGCTGTGCAGACGGCTGAACGCGTCGGCGTCGATGGACGCGGCAGACGCCGCGTCCTCATCCGAGGCGAGCACGTCGAACTGGGTCGAGCCCTGCGAACGGACGTAGTTGTCGAGGTCTCCCACGCGGGCGCCGCGGACGTCGGTAAACCGTTCGAGGTCGCGCAGCAGGTCGACGGCGGTGTTGGTGTGCCGTGCGGGGTTCGCCCGCCAGCCAAGCGTTCCCCGCGTCTCGTTGTTGTCCCAAGCCAGCGTGTGTCCGCCGCGGTGGATCCCCAAGGTCGCAGCCAGCAGC
>DASVHT010000104.1:0-13684 GCA_036382455.1 Dermatophilaceae bacterium | reverse complement strand
AAGGTTGCGCCCAAGACCGCCCTGACGACCACGCAGACCCCCACCCCGACACCGACCCCGGTGGGTCCCAATCCACTCACAGGTGTCGGCGTGCCGCCCAGCGGGCCCGTGATTGCAGTCAAGGTCGACGACACAGCGGCCGGGCGGCCATCGATGGGCCTGGAAAAGGCCGATGTGATCTACATCGAGGAGGTCGAGGGCGGTTTGACGCGGATGGTGGCGGTGTTCGCCAGCGCCAAGCCGAATGTGCGGGCGGTCCGCAGCGTTCGTGCCAGCGACTCGGAGCTCCTGGGGCAGTATGGGCGGATCATCGTGGTCGCCAGCGGCGGCGGTGGCAGCTCCCTGCCCACCCTGGACCGGTCGGGCCTGCACAGCTCCATCAACGACCGTGGAGGGGTGGGCTTCTCCCGCGACCGCTCACGGCCGGCGCCATACAACGTCGTCTCGAACCTGGCCCAGGTCAGTGCTGCCATCAAGGGCGACGGTGTGCGCAACGTGGGGTTCACCTGGGCGGTCACTGATCCTCGGCTTGCAGGCGCGAAACCAGCGGCGACCGTGAACACCCGCGTGGGATCCACTGGCGTGAGCTTTGTCTGGGACGCGAAGCTGACCCGCTATGTGCGCACCGAGGGTGGCCGGCGGATCCTCACCGCCAGTGGCGCCCCCGTCGCCAAACCCAACGTGCTCGTGCAGTTCTGCCAGGTGAGCCCGGACCGCTCCGACGTCGACGTCAAAGGAAATCCTTCGGCGTTCACCAAGTCGATAGGCTCAGGTCGCGTGGTGCTGTTTCGGGACGGCAAGCGGATCGAAGGCACCTGGCATCGATCGAGCCGTGGCGCCCCGACGACATTCACCGACGCCGCCGGGAGCCCGCTGTTGTTCGCGCCGGGTGGGACGATCGTGACGCTGGTGCGCCCCGGCACCGCCGTCTGAGAAGGCGCTGCGCCTTGTCAGCTGCTGCGCCCGCTCACATGCTTCGCCCGGTCACATGCTCTGACTGACGACGTACTCGATGCTCGCGATGAGCTTCGAGATGTCCTCGGGGTCGATGGCCGGGAACATCCCCACACGCAGCTGGTTGCGTCCGAGCTTGCGGTAGGGCTCCACGTCGACGACGCCGTTGGCGCGCAGGACCTTGGCGACCGAAGCAGCGTCGACCTCGTCACTGAAGTCGATCGTCCCCACGACCAGTGAGCGCGCGGACGGGTCTGCGACGAACGGCGAGGTGTATGCCGTGGCCTCGGCCCAGTCATACAGACGGCTGGAGCTGTCGGTCGTCCGCTTCACGGCCCAGTCCAGACCGCCTTGAGCGTTCATCCACTCGATCTGGCTGGCCAGCAGCACCAGGGTGGAGACAGCAGGGGTGTTGTAGGTCTGGTTGAGCCGTGAGTTGCTGATCGCCGTCGGCAGGCTGAAGAAGTCGGGCACCCACCGGCCGGAGGCGGCTATCTCGTCGACCCGCGCCAAGGCCGCTGGGGAGAAGGCTGCCAGCCAGAGGCCGCCCTCGGCCGCGAAGCTCTTCTGCGGCCCGAAGTAGTAGACGTCGGACTCGGCGATGTCCACGGGCAGTCCGCCGGCCCCGGACGTGGCGTCGACCAGCACCAGTGCGCCCTCGTCGGCGCCGTTGACCCGCTTCACAGGTGCCATGACGCCGGTCGAGGTCTCGTTGTGCGGCCAGGCGTAGACGTCGACGCCAGCCTCCGCCTCGGGCGTCGCCAGGGTGCCCGGCTCGCCCTTGATGATCGTGGAAGCGCCCAGGAACGGGGCCTTCTGCGTGACCGAGCCGAACTTGGCCGAGAACTCACCGAACACCAGGTGCTGTGCGCGGTCCCGGACCAGGCCAAACGCGGCGATGTCCCAGAAGGCGGTTGAGCCGCCGTTGCCCAGGATGATCTCGTAGCCCTCGGGCAGGCTGAACAGCTCGGCGAGCCCGTTACGGACCTGTCCGACGAGGTTCCTGACCGGGGCCTGTCGATGAGAGGTGCCCAGAACGCTGCGGCCGAGGGAGGCGAGATAGTCGACCTGGGCCGGACGGACCTTGCTCGGTCCGCAGCCGAAGCGGCCGTCCTCGGGCAGGAGCTCGGCGGGGATGGACAGGGTGGCGGTGTCAGTCACGCAAAATCACCTCGGGGTGAGAAGTGGCGGGTAAGGAACCCGACCTGACTCCGTTGGCAGATCGCTGAGGCGCCAGTGTGACAGCCACGGCGCGCGGCCGGACCAGTGGTCCGTTCACTGGGACTCAGATCTCGCAGTGGGGATGGATCAGAGGGCGTGAACCGACGAGCCGGTTTCCCCCCAGCCCGCCACCTGCTCCGGACCGCGCGGTGCCTCACCGATGTACCGGGCCGACGGGCGGATGAGGCGACCGGTGCGCTTCTGCTCGAGCACGTGGGCAGACCACCCGGCCGTTCGCGCACAGGTGAACATCGGCGTGAACATCGCCGCGGGGACCTCGGCGAAGTCGAGCAGCACGGCGGCCCAGAACTCGACGTTCGTGGCCAGGACCCGGTCGGGGCGTCGGGCGTGGAGCTCGTCGAGGGCTGCCTGCTCCAACGCGGCTGCGACCGCGAACCGTGGTGCGTCCAGGCGCTCGCAGGTGGCCCGCAACACGCGCGCGCGAGGGTCCTGCGCGCGATACACACGGTGGCCGAACCCCATGAGGCGCTCGCCCTTGTCCAGCACGCCCTTGACGTATGCCGTCGCGTCGCCGGACCGCTCGACGCCCTCGATCATGTGCAGGACCCGAGATGGCGCTCCGCCGTGAAGCGGACCGCTGATGGCGCCGACGGCCCCGGACAGGCAGGCTGCGACGTCGGCTCCGGTCGAGGCGATGACGCGGGCGGTGAAAGTTGAGGCGTTCATGCCGTGTTCGGCCGCGGACACCCAGTAG
Source organism: Dermatophilaceae bacterium (assembly GCA_036382455.1). GTDB lineage: Bacteria > Actinomycetota > Actinomycetes > Actinomycetales > Dermatophilaceae > UBA4719. The sequence goes on along the minus strand of DASVHT010000104.1, from coordinate 10,794 downwards.
GCGTCGATGGCCTCGATGTGACGGGGGTCGGGCTCGCCACGCCATCGGATCATGAACCGCTCGACGATGGTGTGCGCCTTGTCCACCTCGCGCTGGGGCACCATCGGGTGGTCCTGGCCGCGGGCGGACTGGGCGACGAACGACAGGGCCAGGACCGAGGCGCGGGCGAGGTCGTCGCGCACCTGCTCGGCGTCGATGTCCAGCATCGGCCGGAGCCCCCAGACCGGGGCGAGCTGTGCCAGGGCGCTCTGGACATCGACCCTGACGTCACCGGTGTGGACCGGGAGCGGGAATGGCTCGGCCGGCGGCAAGCCGGGGTTGAACTCATTGTCGACGAGCAGGCCCCAGACGTTGCCGAAGGACACCCCGCCCGACCAGGTCGTTGATGTCGACGCCGCGGTAACGCAGCGCGCCGCCCTCCCTGTCAGGCTCGGCAATCTCGGACTCGAAGGCGATCACGCCCTCGAGGCCTGGTCTGAAGTCGCGCTCGTTCATGCGGAGACCCTTTCAAGGGCCGGCGTCGTCGCCGGGTCGCCGGGTCGAATAGCCATTGTGCACCGTCCGACCCCGCAGCCGGGCGGGAAATATCCGTGCGCCCTCCTAGGCTGGCTGCGTGCCGATCCTGCTGGACCTCACCCCGCTGCGGGTCAGCCCGGCATACCGGCGGTTGTTCACCGGCTTCACCCTGGCAGGCGTCGGCAGTCAGCTCACCGTCGTGGCGATCGGGCTGCAGGTCTACCACCTGACCGGGTCGTCCTTCTCCGTCGGACTCGTGGGTCTTTTCGCTCTTGTGCCGATCATCGTCATGGGGCTCTACGGCGGGGCGCTGATCGACGCGCACGACCGACGTACGGTCGCGCTCGTGGCCAGCTCGTTCATGTGGGCCTCCGGCATCCTCACGGCGCTGCAGGCGTGGGGGGGCAACACCAACCCGCTGGTTCTCTACCTGCTGGTCGCGGTTAACAGTGCCGGGTTCGCCGTGGTCAGTCCCGCCCGTTCGGCTATCTACCCCCGACTGCTCGAACGCCATCTCCTCCCGGCGGCCAACGCCCTCGGTGTCTTCGCGTTCAACGTCGCCCTCACGGTCGGACCGCTGATGGCTGGCTTCCTGGTCGACTGGGGTGGCTACAAGCTGGCCTACTCCGTGGACGTCGCGTTGTTCACGGCGGCGCTGTGGGGGCTGTTCCGGCTGCCGTCGATCCCGCCGGAGCCGCATCCGGAGGGGTTGTCGGGTGGCCGGCCCGGGCTGACGAGCGTGCTCGATGGGTTGCGGTTCCTCGGAACCCGGCCAAACGTGCGCATGACGTTCCTCGCGGACTTCTGCGCCATGATCCTGGCAATGCCGCGGGCTCTGTTCCCCGCGGTCGCGGCGCTGGCCTTCGGGGGTGGGGCCAGGACGGTGGGCTTCATGGCTGCCGCGATCGCCGTCGGCTCGATCGTGGCGATGCTCTTCTCGGGCAGGCTTGGCCACCTGCGGCGCCAAGGGCTGGCCGTCGTGGTCTGTGTCGCCCTTTGGGGCGTCTCAGTATTCGGCTTCGGGCTGGCAGTCGGCTCGGCCGGCAGCGTGCTGACGAGGTCGTCAGCACTGTGGGTGGGCGTGCTCTTCCTCGGCTGCGCGGGTGCGGCCGACTCGGTCAGCGCCGTGTTCCGCACGACGATCCTGCAGGCGGCCACCCCCGACTATCTGCGCGGACGACTGCAGGGTGTGTTCATCGTGGTTGTCGCCGGTGGGCCGCGCCTGGGCGAGTTCTTGGCCGGGTCGGTCGCAACGGCATCCAGCGAGGCCGTGGCCGCGATCGCGGGCGGTATCGCCTGCGTCCTTGCCGTCGGCGCGCTCAGCGCATGGCAGCGCGGCTTCTTGCGGTATGACGCCCGCGAACCCACGCCCTGACGGTCACCTCTTGCGACGAATTGCCTTGAGGGGATTGGCGTTCGGGCGCAGGTCGACAATGGGCCGGATACGTTTGCCCAGGTCGTAGCCCTGGACAAGGTCCGCCAGCGGGGTGGTCACCGTCGGGTGACTGGCGATGGGCTCGTTGCCGTTGAACACGACCCAAACCTGCAGGTCGCCGTCCCACACGGACATCATCGAGCCGTCCATGAGCCCTTCGGCGTGGGCCAGCGCCTGCTTGCGTGCTGTGAGCCTGCTCAGCTGCTTCTGGGCGAACTCCTTGGCCGGCTCCTTGCCGTGCTTGATCGCCTCATACGCCACGGGTCCGTACTTGACCCCCAGCTTGACGACGTTGGACAGTGCCTTTGCCTTGCCCGGCATGGTGCCCTCCCTCTTGAGCGTGGGTCCAGCCTAATCTCGTGGCATGAGCGATGCGCTGCGCCGGGAGTATTCGGGTGAGGGTCTGTCCGAGTCCGAGCTTGCCGCCACACCATGGGAGCAGGCCCGGCGCTGGGTGGACGACGCGGTCTATCGATCGGTCGAGCGGGACGACGTGCCGGAGCCTCTGGCGATGTCCCTGGCCACGGTCGACGCGGATGGGCGCCCGGACGTCCGAGCCGTCCTCCTGCGCTTCCTCGACTCGGCGGGACCAGGCTTTGTCACAAACCTCGAATCGGCCAAAGGCACTCAGATTGCTGGCAATCCGCGGGTTGCGGCGGCCTTGGTGTGGGCCGGGATGTATCGCGCCATCCGCTTCCGCGGGACGGCCAGCCCACTGGGTCGGGGCGAGGTCGAACGCTACTTCAGAGAGCGCCCCTGGGGCTCGCGGATCAGCGCCTGGGCGTCCAGGCAGTCACAGGTGATCGAGGGCAGATCCGGTCTGGAGGAGGCCTACGGGCGGTATGCCGCCCGGTGGCCAGACCTGGGCAGCCCCACCGATGTGCCCGTTCCCGACTTCTGGGGCGGCTACCGGATCACCTGCGACGAGGTCGAGTTCTGGGCCGGGAGGAGCAATCGGCTGCACGACCGCCTCGTCTTCGTCCGGGCGGGCGAGGGCTCGCTCGACGATGCCGGGGCATGGCGACTGGAAAGGCGGCAGCCGTAATACCTCTTTGCTCAGTTCAGGCCGCTCTCGGGCACCGGATTCGGCCCAGACACCGGTTTGAACTGAGCAAACCAGCCTGAAGTGAGCACGCCAGCCTGACCGGGAAGGATGGGCGCCATGACTGAACCACAGCTAGCGCCCTCCCTGGCCGAGCGTCGTCAGCTCGCGCTGTCCGGCGTCGAACGAAACCTCATGGGCAGGCACCCGGTGTCGCCGCGGCAAGAGCTGCGCAGTGTCATCGCCGAGCTCGACCGGTCCGATGATGCGTCCTGGGACCGTTATGGCGAGGGCGGTCCGGTCGCGGCGTTGGAGAGCCAGGTCGCCGATCTGCTCGGCAAGCCCGCGGCGGTGATGTTCCCCAGCGGCACCATGGCGCAGCAGTCGACCTTGCGGGTCCTGAGCGATCTGCACAGAAGCCGGCGCATCGCGATACCTGAGTTGTCCCACCTGCTGCATCACGAGCAGGACGGCCCGCGGCTGCTCAACGGCTTCGAGTGGGCGCTGTTGACGACCGGAGGTGTCGTTCCGACAGCTGACCACCTGGCCGCCATCCTGGGGACGCTCGGTGCCGTACTCCTGGAGCTGCCGCTGCGCGATGGGGGTTACCTGCTGCCGTCATGGGAGCAGCTCGCGGCGTTCTCACGCGCCTGCCGTGACCGCGGAGTGCCTCTGCACCTGGACGGCGCCCGCATCTGGGAGTCCGCCCCCAATCTCGGGCGGAGCCCCGCGGAGATCGCTGCCCTCGCCGATACCGTCTACGTCTCGTTCTACAAGGGCCTGCATGGGCTGGCCGGCGCGGTCGTTGCCGGACCCGAGGACGTCATCGCCGAGGTGCGGCTCTGGCGCAGCCGCCACGGAGGCACGCTGTGGACCATGCTTCCGTACGCCGTGTCCGCCCTTCGCGGGCTGCGCGAGGAGCTGCCGCGCATGGCCGAGTATCACGAGCGGGCTGTGGTGATGGCGGAACTGTTGTCAGCAAGCGGGATTCGCACCTTCCCCGAGATCCCTCACTGCAATGCCTTCCGCATCTTCGTCGAGGCGCCCGGTGACGCGGTGACTGAACGGGTCGTCACGGTGATGGAACGCGAGCGCCTTGCCGTGACTCCGCAGTGGCAGGACTCCGAGGACGTCCCCGGTTGGTCGTGGACCGAGTTCACGGTCGGCCCCGCCACGATGGAGTGGGCGCCGGACGAGGCGGTCGGCGAGCTGGTTCGGGTCCTGCTCGGCTGAGCCGGCCTGACTACCCCTTTGCTCAGTTCAGGCCGCTCAAAGGCGCCGGATTCGGTTCAGGAACCGGCCTGAACTGAGCAAAGCAGCCTGAGCTGAGCAAGCAGAAGGAGCTGGGCATGGGACAGCCCGCGAGGTCTGGCAGCACCAGGGTGCGATGGACGGGTCGCACATCCTCACGGGCTGCGGTGTCTGCATGGGATTGCGGTCACCACATCGTCCCTGTCGCTGATCGCCCCGGAGGGCAGCCGACGACGGACTGGGCTAGCGCACAGCCACCTCACGCGTCCGTTGGTTACTCACTAGGCGGACCACCTCCCTTCTCGTGTCCCTATACGGTAGGTCGGCCGATGGGCGCTCGCAACGGTTTTGTGGTGGACAGGCCCGGCCGCGAAGCTGGGGGGCGATGGTCAGGCCGGGCGAACCGTCGAGGCGTCCACCGAGATCCACACCGCGTCGGCCTGGGCAAGCAGGCGACCGTCGCCGGCATACAGAGCGGTTCCGCTGTAGTACTTGCGTCCGTCCTGCCCCCGTGGCCAGGCCATCACCACATGTGGTTCCCCGACCATCGGCAGGTCGTGCACGGCGGCCGTCATCGTCCCGAGCACCATCTCTCGTCCGGCTATTCCAGAGGCCCAGGCGCCTGGGCAGTCCAGTGCCGCCCAGACCAGCTCCGGGGTCGACTCCCGCGGTGTCCAGGCTGCCGCGCGCAGCGTCGTGTGTCCGACCAGCAGGCCGGTGTGCAGGCACAGTGCATCGGCGGGGTCGCGACCGGTACCGCAGGTGAAGCAGGTGGGGAACGGATGCGAACGCAGGCCCTCGTATGCCGGCCCGGCCGCCTGCGCCTGCTCGTGGGTCACCGACGCACTCACGTCAGTGACGTCCATCGGCTCGGCGGCAAAGGCCTGGGCCACGAGGGTCTGGCCGTCCCAGGCCTCGACCGTGCCGTCGTCGCCGCGTGAGATGGCCATCTCGACGTCCAGTGGTGGAGGCGTGCGCAGGCGCACGGTGAGCGCGCCACCCTCCAGAGCCCCGTCGACCAGCTGTGCCAGGTGACCGCTGGTCCAGCCGCCGTTGCCCGACATCGGCGGGCCGCAGAACCTGGTCGGGACGACGAAAGACTCGCTCATGAGATCGAACGCTAGTCCCTCGCGTCGAACGGGTCTGTCTGTGGTGATCGGTGAGAGGCTGTGTGCGTGACGGACTTGATCGACACCACCGAGATGTACCTCCGGACGATCTTTGAGCTCGAGGAGGAGGGCACCGTCCCCTTGCGCGCTCGCATCGTCGAGCGTCTGGGCCACTCGGGTCCCACCGTCTCCCAGACCGTGGCACGCATGGAGCGCGACGGTCTGCTCTCGGTCGCGGATGACCGGCACATCCAGCTGTCCGACGAGGGGCGTCGGCTCGCGACGCGGGTCATGCGCAAGCACCGACTGGCCGAGCGGCTGCTGCTCGATGTCGTCGGCCTCGAATGGGAGTACGTCCACGACGAGGCGTGTCGGTGGGAGCACGTCATGAGCGAGCGGGTCGAACGCAAGATTCTGGCGCTGATCGGTGAGCACAGCGAGAGTCCGTACGGCAACCCGATCCCGGGGCTCGACGAGCTGGGCGAGCAGCCGAGCGAAGACTTCCGTCGGGGGGTGAGCAGCCTGCTCGAGCTTGCTGACGACGGGCCCAGTGTCGTGACCGTGCGCCGGATCGGCGAACCGGCCCAGGTCGAGCCGGAGGCGCTGAACCTGCTGACCCACGCCGGCCTGATGCCCGGGCAGCGCGTTCGGGTGCGCCGGGAGAGTGGCCGGATCGTCGTGGTGCGTGAAGGCGCCGACGAGGTCGCCGGGGTCTCGTTGCCCGAGGATGTCGCAGCCCACGTGTTCGCCGACACGCCGGTCTAGCTGGCTGGTGGCTTCCTGTCCATCTGCTGGGCTCGCCGTGACCTGAATGTGACATCCGCCAGTTCCCTGTGTACGTTTGTGGTGCTTCACCTTCCCGGGTGGAGTTCTTGATGCGGTTCGCCTAGTCCTGTCACCGCATTCGAGACCTACAACATCCGCTTGGCAGGAGCGGGGGACCCACTTTTGGGGCGTCGAGAGACGCTCCTTGGGGTGAAGCCCTCTCGGTGGCGCTCGACCTCGGTCGAGGCGCTGGACGTGATGGCCGGGTGATATCTCCCACCCGAACCCGACAGCTGACCTCGTAGGCGTTTGGAGAGGTTTACTCACTGTGTCGAATCACGTTTCGGGACGTCATCGCGTCCCAATTCGTCTCAACCCTGCCCTATCACTCTCAGCGGCGATCTCGCGTTCAGCGAAACCGGCGGCCAAAGCCTCGGCCGTGATCGCCGTCTCCGGTGGCATGGTGGCCTCCTTCGCCATTCCGGCGTCCGCGGCCACGTTGACCCCAACCCTCGCCAAGCCCAAGGCACCGGCTGCGACCCAGGTCCTTCCGATTGCCGCTCCCACGGCAGCGCAGGCTCCTTTGGTCTCGCCATCCTTCGGGGACATCGGCTTCAGCGGTGTTGCCCAGCCCAAGCCGGTCGCGGCAGTCTCGCGCGCGACCATCAGCGGCAGCCGCTCAGCCTCCCGTCCACCCTTGGCCAATGCGGCTCCCGTTCCGGCTCCGGTCTCCTCGGGCGTGCTCGGTATTGCTGCCAGCCTCGCCGGCGTCCCCTATGTCTACGGCGGCACCACCACCTCCGGCTTCGACTGCTCCGGCTACACGCAGTACGTCTTCAACCGGCTCGGGATCAGCCTGCCCCGCACGGCCGAGGAGCAGCGCCAGGCCACGACCCGTGTGTCCACCCCGCAGGTGGGCGATCTGGTGTTCTTCGGCTCACCGGCCTACCACGTCGGCATCTACGCCGGCAACGGAATGATGTGGGACTCCCCGACGACAGGCAAGTCCGTCGCCCTGCGCTCCATCTTCGCCGGTGCGACCTACGGTCGGGTCAAATAGACCGATTCACGACACGGTGGCATACCAGCCGTGCAGCCTCTGGCCCCTCACCGCTTCGGCGGTGAGGGGCCAGAGCCGTTTGCAGGGTTGATCCCCGGCACGGTCGCTGCCCGTCCCCGTGGGCTCGAGAGGGCCTGTCCGGTGTCGGCGCGCTGGCCGAGGCGCCATTCTGGCTGGGAACCTGTGGCCTCTGGTTGGAACCCATTCAGGTGTTGTGGGTTCCTCTTGGTGCCCTCGACTGGATTCGAACCAGCGACCTACCGCTTAGGAGGCGGTTGCTCTATCCCCTGAGCTACGAGGGCGGGGCGCGTGCGGACCCACCCAGGAACCCGACGCGGCTGCCCATTCTGGCAGGGGGTTGGCTGGTGGCGCTCGCTGGGCCGCGTCAGCGCGGTGATGGTGCCGCGAGCGGCGCTCTGGGTTTGACGGAAGCGACTGCCTCTGGAGGGTCCCCGCGACCGCAGAGAGTGCCGCTGCTCTGGGTCGCTCTACCCGCCCGGGGTGAAGCCGGACCGGCCGGTGATCGTACCGCCGCCGAGTCCCGCGCCGCCGAGTCCTGCACCGCCGAGTCCCGCGCCGCCGAGTCCCGCGCCGCCCAACCCGCCAGCGACCCCGCCACCGACGCCGAATCGTCGGGGGTTGGTGGTGTTCGTCGGCAGTGCCGTGCTGAGGTCGGCCACGACCACCTGCTGACCTCTGGTCAGACCCGAGGTGATCTGGGTGGTGAGCATCCCGGCATACCCCGTCCTGACCAGGGACCGTGTAGCGACACCGCCTTTGAGCGTCAGCACAAGGGCCTGTCCGTTGCCGAGCGGCGTCAGCGCCGAGTTCGGGACGGTAACCACGTCGGCCACGGTTCCGACCAGCAGACTGGCCTGCGCATGAGAGCCCGAGGCGAGCGCTGGGAGGGCGTCCGGAACAAGGATCACCACGGGGTATGTCGGGCTGCTGGCTGCCGCTGTCGCTTGCGTCGCCCCCGTCCCCGATCCTGTCCCTGTCGCAGCAGCGGACGGGAGCAGGCTGATGGAGGTGACCGCACCGGGCACGAATGAGGTCGCGCCCTGCGGTGTCACGTTCGCCTTCTGTCCCACGTGCACGCTGGCCATCGCCGCGAGCGGCACGTTGACGGTGAGCTCAACGGCGCCGGTGCCCACGATGACGATGCTCTTGCCCTGGCTGGATGCGTTGTTGATCAGGGTGACCGAGCCCACCGTGCCCGCGATGGATGACTTCAGGGTTGCTGAGGCAAGGTTTGCCCGCGCGACGCTCAACGCCGAGTCGGCGTTGGTGACGGCGGCCTGGTCCGAGACGACACGGGCCGCGACCGACTGACCCGTCGAGCCGGTCTGCCCACCCGAAGATCGGCTCGTCGAGGACTGGGCGGCCGGGGACGAGGTGTTCCCCGACTGACTGGCCGACGTTGACCGGTTGGCTGTCGTGGATGTCGTGGCGCTGCTGCCGGCGGTCGTGAGGGCAAGGGTAAAAGCCTTGGTGAGATCTGCCTGGCCGCTGGTGAGCGCCTGCTGATCCCGCTGGATCTGTTGTTGTGTCGGGGCGGTTCGCAGCGCGCCGAGGCAGGCACTGATCTCAGCCTCGGTTGGTGTCTGTGTCAGAGTCGCGGTTGCGGTCGGACCAGCGCTCGGTGTGCTTGGTGTGCCGGCCGTGGTCGTGGTCGGAACGGGGGTGGTTGGGGTGTCGGCGGGGGCAGAGGGTGAAGGCGCGGACGGGAAGAAAGTCGCACACTGTGCCAAGGCGGCAGTCGCTCGCCCCAGGTCTGATGCGACTCCGCTTTGGGCTCTGGTCACGCGCTGTTGGGCCGCCGCGAGGCTCTGGGTCGCGCCGGCACCCGATCGCCCGGATGGACCTGCAGCACGCGGACTGGTCGTCGCAGTCTGAGCCGGTGCGACGTTCGTGGCGGTTGTCGTGGCCGTGGTTGTGGCGGTCTGGTCGGACTCGAGGGTGGCCTTGGCCTGCGCCAGATCTGCCTCTGCTGCGGTGACCGCGCTACTGAGCGGCCGGGTGTCGAGTGTGGCCAGGGTCTGACCCGCCGTGACTTTGTCTCCGACGGCCACCGAGACGCGCGAGACCGTCCCGGAGACGGCAAAGCTCTGACTGACCTGGTTGACCCGATGGACCGATCCCGTCAGGTCAAGGCGCTGTTCCACCGAACCTGTCGTTACCGTGGTGGTCCGATACGTGTCGATCGGGCTGGCGCTGGCGTTGGTGCGGACCACTGCGGTGCCCCCGACCACGAGGATGGCGACGGCACCGGCCGGGATCGCCCGGCGCATCCACGTTCGACGCAGGGACCGCTGTGGGGCCTCAGGCACCGGAGCCACCGCCTGCTGAGGTTGGGCTGCCGCCGGGTCCTCGTCTTCCGAATCCCGAGGAGCATGAACCGTTCTCGGCGGGCCGGAGGAGGATCGACGTGGCAGCTATCGACCCTGTGTCGGAGCTCTTGCCCAGCGCGGTGACGCACAAGCCGACCACAAGAGCCTTGGCGTTGGCGGCCTCGGTCCGGGTGTAGGTCGTTGCTGCCGACGTCTGCACGGTCCGTGTGGTGGGGACGGCCGTGGTGCCAGAGCCGTTCTGTGGGCGCGAGCTCTCGATGGTGAAGCTGGAGCCGTTGACCGCCGTGACCTTGCCGAAGCCAACGAACCCTCCGAACCCATTGCCACCGAACCCGTTGCCGCCTGCTCCTGGTCCACGTGTTCGGCCGGAGGTTGGCCCTCCGGTCGCCCCGGGCGGACGAGCCCCTGGCGTGCGCAGTCCACCGAAGGTTGAGCAGCTCCCGTTCACCGCCGCCGAGATCTCAACCGACGCAGCCACGATCGGCCCGCTGCTGGCGCTGGGAGCGGCGGTCGGCGCGGACCCGCCCGTCCCCGAGGTCGGCCGCGCACTGCGCGCCTGGACGCAGGCTCCCACGACAACGCTCGAGAGCTTCGCTGCCACCGTATTGGTGAAGGAGGTGGCGGAGGAGTACGTGACCGACGTCTGGGCGCCGGCGCCCTGAACCTGCAATGTCGTGCCATCGATCTGGGCCAGCAATCCGGTGGCTCCCGGGAACCCGCGGGCCCCGTTTGCTGAGTCGCCGCCAGCGCCCCCGGATGACGCCGTCGTCGGCGCGGCGAGGGCACCAGCGGTTGCCGATGTGCCGCCACCGCACGCACTGACGAACAACAGGGCGGAGCACGCCGCCGCTCCTGCGGCGATCCTGTTCATGGTCATGTCGCTACTCACTTCTCAAGGCGTCGATGGGGGCAAGTCGTGCAGCGCGGCTGGCGGGATAGACCCCGGCCACGATGCCGATGACGAGGGCGATACCGAGGGCACCGATCCCGGCGACCGCGGGAATGGTCACCGGCTGGTTCAAGAAGTGCGGCAGCACCCGGGCGCCGACCAGGCCGAGGATCAGACCGAGGACGCCTCCGGACAGACCAAGTGTGCTGGCTTCGACCAGGAACTGTCGTCTGATGGCGCGGGGGGTCGCGCCCAGCGCCTTGCGCAGCCCTATCTCACGGATCCGCTCTGTGACGGACACGAGCATGATGTTCATGACGCCAATACCGCCAACCAGCAACGAGATTGCGGCGATGCCCGCTAACAGCACGGTCAG
>DASVHT010000103.1:0-2298 GCA_036382455.1 Dermatophilaceae bacterium | reverse complement strand
GGGGATCGCCTAGTGAGACGGCCCAACGGCTTCCGCGCCGGTTGGTCTTGCCGCGAGACGCAGCGTCACATAGGTGGCCACGCCATACGTCAACTGCCCGACGAGGTCGGCGGGCCATGACCGGTCGTTCATGAGCCGGTGGCCGGTGAGCAGTCGATGAAGGCCGGTCGCGGTGGTCGAAGCCAGACTGATCATCAGAATCGCCAGCGGCGGAGCCGACGATCGGCCCCGCCGTTGCAGGGCTGCGTGGATCTGCCCGGTGGCCACGCCGACCGTGACGCCGAGCGTTGCGGTTGGCAGCATTGGGGCGCCGGACCCGCCTGGATCGATGAGCCTGCTTGTCACGATCTGTGCGCCTGCGCCAATAGATCCGGCGGCGGCCCCGCGCATGAGTTCCTGGTATATGGCCATTCCCTGCTCCGTTCCGACGCCCCACCTGGGCGGTCCCGCTGTCTCCCGTGGTCTTCTGCGCAACACCTAGGCCGGCCGTGCAGAACGACCGGGCGATTCCTCGCGGTAGCGAGCGACGACCCCGGCGATGAAGAACCCGGCTGCAGCGAAGATGGCTACCGCGATGAGCGACATCATCAACGGGTACGCGGCGAACCAGGACGGCACCCGCCGCGTGCGCACGGCCAGCACCCCGACCAAGGCGCCGACCAAGCCGATGTAGGTGCCGATCATGAACCCGCGATGATGGCGAATGTCACCCCGCCGCGCCCGGTAGATGCCGAAGCTGACGCTGAACAAGGTCCAAACGGCCAGCACGCGGAGGAAGATCTCGATCGCCCCTCCGTAGCCACCGAATAGGAATGAGCCGGCCGCGACGAAGAGCATCAGCCCCGCCCAGGTCCGGCCGACGATGATGTGTATCCGATCGCCCTTGACCCGGCGGAAGATTTGGAACGGACCCAGTACCAGCGCCAAGCTGGCGGCGATCGCGTGGCCAGCGATCGGGATCGTCCACGGCTCCACAGCGTCAATTTAGCCCCGTCAGGCAAATCGGAAGCCGGTCTGTTCGGCCGTTCACGCCTGGCTGCTAGGTCACGAATCCATGAACTGGCGCCTCGTTGGGTGACCCTTCCGCATGTCCGCGTCTCCGTCCTAAGGCTCCATCATCCCTCTGAGGACCGCTGATGAATCCACGCAGTTGACGAACCCCAACGGACCCGCGTGGAGTTCATCGCTCGCCGAGACACCAAAGCCGCGATGCGTTTCCGATCCATCCAGGTCAGAACGTCCAAGGATCGCCATCGCCGCGACGGGCACCCACCCTCGGCCCGGTCGCTGGAGGGCGGCGAGGTCCACGTGTCGGTCCGGGGGTCGTCAAGGAGGCGGTGCTGGGATCCACGCGACGGGCTGTCTCCAGTAGGAAGCAGATCATGATTGACACCATTGACGATGTGACGGCTGATGACGCTCATCGCTGGCTGTGCCAATGCAAGTGCGCGAGTCGGTCAGCCTTCAGCCTGCTGCTGTGCCCAGACTGACGGTGCGGTCTCCTCCGCCGTTGTCCCGGAGGGCGAACCTCAATCGGCACGTCGACGCCTCGATCCCATGGCCTGCGCGTCCATGATCGACATCGTTCCGCAGGGGATCGGCTTGCGGGATTCGCAACAGGACGATCGCTCCTGCGTCGCTCGCGGCGGAAAGACGCAAGTCCGGGGCGCACTCTGCTTTCGACCGTGCGGGCAGAGCCACCCCCGCCACGAGTCGTCGCAGTGTGGGCTCACCGCGACGGCGAGCCATCCTGACTTGTCCCGGGACCCGCCGCAGTTCAGATGCGTGACGTCGCGCGAACGCGAGCGTTCAGCTGGTGGGAAGGGCGTGATCACGAGCTCTTACTCCGCGCGGGTGCCGGCAGCCTGAGGTACCCCCGGAGTGCGAGGAGGCTGGCCGCGATCACAACTGAGACCACCACTGTCGCTGGCACGGTGTTGCCGGCGCCCGGCCCGACCATCAGGACCATCGCCGCGATGATGCTGGAGCCCATCAGCCCCGAGAAAACCAGCCACGGCGCCAACCAGAACAGGCCGTGTTCCCGGCCCTTCAGAGTCGCGATGCCACTGATGATGAAGCCCGGTAGCACCATCGACAGGTCAATCACGTGGATTGGGTTCACCCACAACCCAGCCTCGGTGAGGCTCGCCGGCACCTTGCCCATCGCTCGATGAAACCCTAGAATCCTAGCAGGGTGTCGCTACGACGGTCTGAACCCGAGATGGTTATCCTCGTGGCCTCGACTGCCGGGGCGGGGGCAGTCTCGGCGACGGCTCAAGCGGCACCCAACCCGCCCGG
>DASVHT010000102.1:0-6093 GCA_036382455.1 Dermatophilaceae bacterium | reverse complement strand
AACTGTCAGCCGAATAGTTGCCAGGCCACCTGCATAAATACGGCGACCGGTCACCGATCCTGCCCCGGGACGACCACTGACGCTGGCGAGGCGGGCGCGGCCGGCCGGAGCCCTCAGCCGATCTGCTCCGCCAGCTCGACGATGATCTGCTCCGGGCCGCGGAAGTAGCAGAGCGGATAGCTGTCTTCGTAGCGCTCCACCTCGCCAACGAGCTCCGCGCCGCGGGCTTGCAAGCTAGCGACGAGGGCGCCGATACCGTCGACTGCGAATGCGACTTGGCGGATGCCCTGGGTGTTCGCCGGCGCGTGCCCGTCGCCCCGCGGCCCGACGGGGTGTGAAACTTCGTCAGCTCGAGCCGTCCGTGGCCGAGTCGCTGACTTGTTCGGCGTCGCCCGCTCTACCGCTTACCGGCCCGCGGGGCGAGAGCGCGCTCGCAACGTCGTGGGCGCGGGATGTCGGTCCGAGCAGGTTTGCCAGGGCCTCCGCGGGCTCCGGGGTGATCAGCTCTGTCCGGACCACCTTGTCAGCACTCGCGCACGACCTTCGTTCCCCCAGGTCAGAAGTGCCACGTCGGCGACCAAAGCGATGTGCCGTCGCGCCGCCCGCGCGGCACCCGCCGGGTCAGCGTCGCGGATGGCTCTGGCGATGCCGCGGTGGCCGGCCAGCGACACCGGGGGACGGCCGGGCTGGGACAGGGACTCGCGGCGGCTCTCCTCGATGGGCTCGGCCAGCAGATCCATCATGCCGGCCAGGATGGGGTTGCGAGCCGCAGAGGTCACAGCCGCATGGAAGGTTCTGTCCCCGGCATAGTCGTGCTCGCCCCCGGCCACCTCAGCCGCCATCATGTCCAGCGCCTCGTCAATGGCTACCAGGTCCTGGTCGTTACGCCGCTGTGCGGCCAGGAAAACCACGCGTTCGACTGCATCGGGGCCAAGGCTGCCGGCATGCGCACCGTATTCGTCGACCGGCGTGGGCGCACGTTCGGCAACGACAGGTACATGCCTGACGCGGTGGTGCCCGACTTCGCCCAGCTGGCAACGGTTCTCCGCGCTGTGCAGCGGTAGCAGGCCTTGCGTGTCCGCAAGGTCTCGACGTCCGGTCACCCGGCAGTCGTGGCGGTAAACGGCACCTTCGGTGCGCTGTCGAGAGGGGCTCAGTCCCCGATCAGCCTCTGGCCGTTGAACCAGCAGACAGCCCGCAGCCAGTCCTCGTCGAAGAGTGGCTCTCTGTCCCAAAGCCGCTCAAGGGCTTCGAGCTGACGGGCATATGGGTAGGGGATGTTCGGGAAGTCGCTCCCCAGCACGACCCGTTCCTGCAGCGCAGCCAGCCGCGGCAACAGCCCGACAGGAAAGGGCGCGATCTCCTCGAAGAAGTCGGTGAACGCCATGGTCGTGTCCAGGTGCACTCGCGGGTACATCTCGGCCAGGGTCAGAAACTCCCGGTACTCCGGTGCACCCAGATGGGCCACCACCGCGGTCAGCTGCGGATGTCGACGCAGCACGCCCTCGAGCTTGTCCGGCCCGGTGAAACCCGCCCGCGGAACCGGGCCGCTTCCGACGTGGATGACCACCGGGACGCCCGCGTCCGCCAGGAGCCCCCACACCTCGTCCAGGATCGGCTCGCGCAGGTCGAACCCGCCCACCTGTGCGTGGATCTTGAACACCCGCGCGCCCCGCTCGAGCGCTGAGCGCACCTGGTCGAGGACGCCGTCCTCAGGAAAGAACGTCGCGCTGGGGACACAGGCCGGCTCTGCCGCCGAGAGGTCCAGGGCGAAGTCGGTGAGGTCTCCTGCCATGCCGGGCCGGTGCGCGTAGGTGAGCGCGGTGAAGCGGCGTACCCCCATCTGTCGCAGGTGTGCCAACCGCCTGTCCTGCTCCCAGCGATACTCGATCGGCCAGGGGCGCCCGATCAGTGGCTTCCCCTCATCGAAGTGCGCCCATACCCGCCGCAACATCCGCTCGGGCAGGAAGTGGGTGTGGATGTCGACCAGCCCCGGCAGTCCGAGTTGTCGCCACCAGCCCGGCACGTCGGAATCCGCGAGCGGTTCCATATGATCCCTTCCGAAGTTCAGAAGCTGTGTTCAAGGGCTCTTGGTGCTTAGGCGGGTTGACTTTGACCGCTGGTATTTCACGCGGCCCGGTGGGCTGCGCTGTGCAACATGATGCGCCTCTCGTAGTGGTCCTGGTTACGGAACGACAACTGGGCACAACGGCAGTCCGCCGGCACACAGCGTCGGTGTCCGCAAGGGATCCCCGTCTGGCTATCGCTTCGGGTCCGCTGCTTGGTCGGAGATGGCTCCGCTACGTCCGCGAGCTGTTGCCGATCCGAGCCGCGAGCATGGACTCTGCCGAGAGAACTTCTGGCGGGCGGCTCCGGGTTTGAGCCGTTGAACCATGTGCACGCCTTAGAGTCCGAAGGGTGAGCTATCGCGACTGGCCGATGTTCGACATCCGTTTGACCACGCCCGACCTCGACCCGACCAGGAATCGACGGGTGGGGGTGTACCAGACCTACTGGCGGGGACGGGCCGGTTGGCGCCCAGAGTCGTGGGCACTGAGCTTCGGAGTCTTCCTGGACGGTCAACTGGTGGGATACCAGGGGCTGGAGGGCGATGACTTCTCGACGCTGCGAACAGTGGACTCGTTCTCCTTCCTGACTGGCGCGGTCCGGGGCCGCGGTTTGGGTAAGCAGATGCGGGCCGCGGTGCTGACACTGGCGTTCGGACCACTTGGCGCTCGGTTCGCCATCACCTCGGCGTGGAGCGACAACCACGCGTCGTTGGGTGTCTCACGGGCCATCGGGTACGTCGACAACGGCGTGACCGCCGATCGGCGCGATGACGTTGCCGGAGAGATGGCCCACCTACGGCTCACCCGCGAGCGGTGGACGGCCTCTGGGTGGCCGGAGCAAGTAACGGTCACCGGGGTCGAGGAGTGCATGGTCTTCTTCGGCCTTGGCTGAAGCGGTCACGGTGGCAGGTCAGTTTCCGCAGCCGGGCGCTGGGGTTACCCGGTTGCGGCGTCAATAGCCGGCCTGCGCGACGCCGGCGGCGTCGCAACCGGCGCGGATATCCATCCGCCTACGAAGGTGAGTCTCCTCGAAGTCTTTGTTTGGTCCCCGGCAAGCGAGATGATGTTGTTGTCGCAACAGGTGCTTCAGGTCGGTACGAGGGTCAGTCCGAAGTGGGGCTCTTATCGCGGTGGCCGAACCGCACTGATGTCAAAGAAATCCCCAGACGGACGCGGAGGGGTAGCTGAAATGAAGGCTTCACTCGACAAGAAACCCACCCGATCTCTGACAGCCGCTGACGTATGTGACCGTTGCTCAGCTCGTGCGGCGGTGGAGACCATGATGATGCAGGGCGGTTCGCTGCTCTGGTGCGCCCACCACTTCGCATTCTTCGAGGACGCGCTGAACGCCTTCGGCGCCACCATCCTGGTGGACGAGCGGCGCCGGTAGCCGATCATCTACCGGTCGGCCCGGCCGGCTCCTGGCTCAGCGGACGAGACCCTCAGGTGTCAGCGAGACCCAGATCGTCACGCAGCACATCCAGCAGTGTCCGGCCTGACGGCACATCGACAGCGAACTCGCTCCCGTTGACGATGAGCCGCACCACATCCCAACGCTAGACCCTGCCGTTCCGGCACGCTTGCCAGATACGACGAGAAACGCAACCCGTTCGCAGAACTGGCCATGTTGGTCCTGCGACACCCGCATGGCCGCCGAGCACCAGCTCCGGCGCCACGGGACGCCGCGGAAGGTGCGGGTAGTGCTGGCCGCTCTCGGCCCAGGCCTGCGGGCTGGTCGGGGCGGCTTCCTTGATCTTGCAGGCGGGATCGGTATTGAAAACCCGATTTCGTCTCGTGACCGAGCGCGCTCCGCTCACGCGTGGCACACGGTCATCGGCGGTCAGAACCGACGGCCTTCTGACTGTCGAGCGTCCGCCCTCGGGTACCGGGCAAGACTCACCTGACCTCGGCTCGGTGATTCGCTTGGCTGGATCTAGGAGCGTCCGCCCGCGGAACACGCACGAACTCAACGACTCACCGACCGTGGTGCCATCTTTGCGGGTTCTGAACCACTTTCACAGAATCCTCTGATGACTTTCAAAGAATCCTCTGATAATTGTCGGGCAGGCTGAAGACATGAGCCCTCGTCCCGATCCGTCCGATCGGACTAGCGCGGTGCGCGGCGCGGTGTCCCGTGACGCAGGACTGCTGCGGATCCGGGCCGCGACCAAGGGTGCCGCAGTTGCAGCGGCTTTTGGTTCCGTCGCGCTCGGTCTGGTGTTCGCGCATCCCTCACAGTCACAGGCTGCGTCCCCCCCGGCGGCGGCAACGTCCGGGCAAGGCACGGGCGGCAGCAACACGCAGGCGGCCTCTTCCGCTAGCAGCCAGCAACTGGCGCCCCCGCCCCAGCCCCCTGCGGACGTGGCACCCCAGGCCCAGCCGCAGGCGGTTTCGGGTGGGTCGTGATCGAGCCATGCGGGGGGGAAGCAGTCGCGATCAGCGACGAAGTGAGCATGACCAAGTCGGGCCCCGCCTCACCGGTTTGCGCCGACGAACTCGTTGTGAAGTCGCCTGACAGTGTGCAGTTTCAGGCGCTGGGCACGACCGCGCACTTGGTGGTGACCGACCCGGATCGGTTGGCCGTTGCCCGCGGCGTGCTGGACGCTGAGCTGCTAGGGATAGACGCCGCGTGCAGCCGGTTTCGACCGGATTCGGAACTGTCAATGGTCAACCGTGCCGCCGGCGAGTGGTGCACGGTCAGTGCCTTGTTCGCGCAAGCACTCACGGTGGCCTTGTCCGCGGCCCGTGCCACTGATGGGGATGTCGACCCCTGTGTCGGCAGCGCGGTGGTTGCTCTTGGCTACAACCGGGACCTCGCGGCTCTGCCCGCCGACGCCGCGCCGATCACCGCAGTCGTGCTGACGGCCGGGGCATGGCGCTTCATCGACCACGACCGAGGTAGGGTCCGGGTCCCGAGGGGCACCGCCCTCGACTTCGGGGCGACCGCGAAGGCGCTGGCCGCTGATCGGGCTGCCGTTCGAGCGGCGGCGGACGCCGGATGCGGTGTGCTCGTCAGCCTCGGCGGCGACATTTCGGTGAGCGGTCCTGCCCCCGACGGCGGTTGGCGAGTTCGGGTAAGTGATGACCACGGCGCGGGACACGACGCCGCCGGGCAGACGATAGCGATCTCGGCCGGTGGCTTGGCGACCTCCAGCACGACGGTTCGGACCTGGCTTCGGGGCGGACGCTCGTATCACCACATCATCGACCCGGCCACGGGGCTCAACCCGCCGACGTGTTGGCGGACCGCGAGCGTGGCGGCAGCCTCGTGCGTGGATGCCAACAGCGCGAGCACCGCCGCCATCGTGCGTGGCGAACGCGCTGCCGGCTGGCTCACCGAGCTCGCGTTGCCAGCGCGACTAGTGCGCCACGATGGTCGAGTCGTCACGGTGGCTGGCTGGCCGCGCAGCTCCCGATGAACAGCCAGGTGTGGTGGTTCGCCACCCGATCCACGGGCATCGCTGCGCTCGTGCTCCTCACTGCCTCGATGGTGCTGGGGATCCTCACCTCCGGCAGATACGCCCGACCGACTCTTCCGCGCTTCGTCACGATGGGCTTGCACCGCAACGTGTCGCTGCTGGTCCTGGTATTCCTCGGTCTACACATCGTCACGACCATCGCTGACTCGTTCGCACCGGTGGGCTGGCTGGATGTGGTGTTGCCGTTCGCCGGGTCCTACCGACCGTTGTGGCTGGGACTGGGAGCAATGTCATTCGATCTCCTGATCGCGCTGACCGTGACGAGCCTGCTCCGGGGAAGGCTCGGTTACCGTACCTGGCGCTGGGTGCACTGGACGTCGTACGCGTGTTGGCCAACCGCGGTCATGCACAGTTTGGGCACCGGGACCGACTCGAAACTGCCGCTGTTTCTCGCCGTGACCGTCGGCTGCGTCGGGGTTGTCGTGGTCGCCTTGTGGTATCGACTTGCGGCTGGCTGGCCCGCGCATCTCGGCGTCCGGGTGAGTTCGGGGGTGCTCTCGGTAGTGTTGCCGCTTCTCGCGCTGGGGTGGATGCTCGGCGGTCCG